>JAOAAJ010000048.1 GCA_026418935.1 Caloramator sp.
TTTTTAATTTCTATAAAATTATTCCCTCTAAAATATTCAATAAACCCACTACTTATTTTTCCCTTTAACCTTGTTCCCTTCTTAAGTACCTCTGTATGTATAGATACTGCCCTTTGAATGTCATCTATATTTTCCCTTCCAGCAAACCACTTTACTTTTCCATTACATACATTTAAAACCTTTATATCACATAGCTCAAGGCTTGAAAAATCAACAACATCCGTATCAGAAATATTTAAAAACCTAAATGGTGAATAATTTGGACTACCAAAGAGCTCTTTTTCAGCATTATCATCACAGGTAGTTGATACATCAAATTTCCTATTAGGATTTCTTCTTTCTTTATCTTCTTTATCTCTAATAGAATCTTCTAAACTTCTTAAATATGCATCCTCTTTATTAATTGCTCTACTTAACGCACTCCTTACAGCTCCCTTTATAGAGCTCCCAGGAATATAAGGCCTTCCTGCTGTCTTCATTATTTCATTTATTTCTCTTATTCTATTTGTTGAACTATTATAGTCAAGTACATACTTGACATAGTTTCTATATTCTATCCCTTCCCTTTTTAACTTATCTGAAATACTTTCATTAGAATTAAAATTAAATGTTTCAACAACGCCTAATGCCTTTTTATTGCTCTTTATCATTTTTAATATATCAATAACATAAGCTTTATTTTTATCTACAACAACCTGAAAACTTGGTATCTTATCCCCTGATGTTACTGTTGTTGGAGATAATACTTCAATCTCATAGTAATTTACTTTATAATCCATTTTCCCCCTCCTTATTCAAAGGGAACCAAAAACGCCCTACCATATTTGTAAACCTTATGTTCAGTAAAACCATCTGGTGTATCATCAAAAATAGTACCCTCAACTTCTCCCTCTACTATACTTCCTTCCTCAAACATTCTATATATATTATGTTTTTTTGTCTTCACATAGGCTGAATAAATATACCCTGTTCTTTCTACAATTCCATAGCTTGAAAACCTTTCTATATCCTCTTTTTTAGGTAAGCAAAGTGATAAAAGAAGGTTTTTCTCTCCTACTTTTTCTATCTTATCTTCAAAGAGGTCAAACTCAAATATTCCATAACCATAGCTTCTCATTCCACCTAATCCTTCATCACCTAAAAGTTTAAGTGATGCAAATACTTCATCCTTTAATTCATCCTCAACATCAATGTAAAACCAAAGTCCACAACCTTCATTAAACCTACAACAGCTTGTGTAATAAATACTTGAACCATTGTTTAGTCTATCTACTACAACCCTTGGTCTCTCTTCTATTTTAAATATACTCTTTTCTATTTTTTTAGATAAAAGTACATTTCCTGATACATATTTATCCTTTGACTGCCCCTTTAAAACCTTCTCACTAATATACTTTATCTTCTTATCCTTTTTAAAATCCTCTAAATACATCTTGTTGTATATAGGCCTTGGATAAAGATACTCATCATCAACATAGTAAAAAGAAGATGAAACCTTAAGCTTACCTTGTAAAATATTTTCTATAAATTTTTCTGTTTTTGCTTTTCCAAATAAAAGCGAATAACAGTTTACAATACCTGAAAATATAGTATCAGAATGTATTGTAGTATCAGTTATATTAAACATACCCTCCCTATACCCTAAATGTATAGGCTCCTTAAATTTTAACTTTATTCTATATCTTTTCATAGCCATCATCCTAACTTAACTTCGTTTAGTGAATTAAATGGGCCAAAAGCCTTTTTATCCTCTTTTCCTAAGTAGCAGTTCTTTCCTTTATACTCTATCTTTATATTTTCAAATTTTACTTGTCCATAACCTCTGCTACCTTGACCACCCAAATAATCATCTTCAAGAAGTTTCAACGCAGTAAGTAATGCTTCAAGATATTTTTTGCTGTCTTCATTATATACGTTTACAACAAAATTACACTTAAATTTTGCTCCTGCTGGTACTCTTTCTGTTTGTCTTGGGTTGGCTGCAGATGTTATTCTATCTATGTTATTTTCAAATTTTACCTCTGTATATTCAAAATCCATATTATCCTTCATTTCATCAGAAATACTTTCATCTATTAAATGGGCATCCCTTACTATTAATCTTGTTGGTTCAACTGCTTCTTCAAATGTTTTTTCTCTATAATCTCCATTAGAATTTGTTATTATTTTATGTTCTCCGTGATTTCTTCCAAAAAGACCACATACAATGCAGTCCTTTTCATCACACATATGCATTCTTATTGAACCATCTCCACCATTATTTCTATAAACAGAATACGCCACATTGCCAAGTGTTAATTTATTATTATAAAACTCCATTAAACTTCTAAGCTTTCCCTTTAAACTGCTACCTGGTATATATGGCTTACCCTGTGCATCCTTTATAACTGGGTTGTCAACTCCACCAATATCTAAGCTATTTCCAGCAGTTCCAATGTGTAGACCTGTTAACAGCTTAACCTCTGCATCTATAACATATTTACCATTTAACACAATTTCATTAAATCCCATAAATAATACCCCCTCTTATTAATTTCCACCAAAGGCTCTGTGATATGCTATTACTGCTTCGAAGAAATCCTTAAATCTCTTTAACTCATTCTTTTGCCCTTTTAATGTTTCTGCAATTAATACGTCAAATACATTTTTAAAAGTTTTTAATTTAGAAAATCTACCTGCTGTATAACCAATTTGTGCCTTAATTAATCTTAAATTGTATTTATAATCTCCTTTTTCATCATACTCAAGCTTTTTAACTTCAGAGTAGATTTTTCTTATTTGAGATACTGTTACGCCGTCATCCTTTATTTTTCTACCAACCTTTTCGGCCATTTCAAACAATAGATTACCATCTGCATCTTGTTTCGAATCTAAAAGTTTAGCTGCAATTTGTGCATTTAAAATGTCAGTTTGATTATTTGAATTATTATTTTGTTGTCTTTCTCGGCTTTGATTATTAAAATTATTACTTGGCATATTTCCTACCTCCTAACCTCTACTTTCTATATCAGCCCAAAGTATTGCTGTAAAAAGTTTATTATATAAAGAATTGTTGTTTTTTAATATTTTGCTTATTAAAAGTTTAATCTGTTCCTTTGCATCTTTGTGTCTTTCTTGAAGCCTTGCAAAATAATACACAAGCCTCCAGGATTTAAATAAATCTCCTTCTTCCCTACTTCTTTCATATTGATTAATAATAGAATAGATTGTGTAATATATATTTCTTGTTACATTTCTTTCTGTAACTAAATTCTTCATATCATTTTTAATATCCTTAAACTCCTCAAACTCTTCCCAACCTATAACATCCTTTAAGAATGATAGGGCATTTTTAGTTTTTCCACCTCTTTCATATTCCTTTGCCTTATCCAAGCTATCTCCTGCATCCTGTGCAACCCTAAAAATAGGGAATTTAACATCTGGTGCAATCTCAATTGCCATTGAAATTGTTATATCTTTGTTGCCTCCAGTGTATGCATTAAATTTTTTGGTTAGATTATATGCTAAGTCTGGCAACTTACTCCAAGGTCCTATTATAAAAAAGTCGTCTCCACCAGAATAAATAACCATACATTCTTTATAATTTTCCCTTACAAAATCCTCAAGGAATTTACCAAAGAAAATCTCAAGTTCAGAGGATAATGTAGCAACCCTTGATATGGATTTGTTTTCTCCTAATCCTTCTAAGAATATTCTTCCAAGGTTGTCTACATCGCCTCTTAAAACTCCCCATCTTTTTATTCCCTGTGCCACATCTGCAACACCCTCAAGTGTTACAATCTTTCCATCCTTTTCAAACATATAATTTGCTGTTTTTATATATCCTAAGGTATTTTTAAAATCTACATTTATTTTATTTATAGAAAGTGCCTTTTTATTTACTTGGTTTGTAAACTCAATTTCATATCCAAAGGAAGCAAATACATCCTCTACCCTCTTTATTGGTCCTTTATATATATTCCTTTTATGTATATTAATATATTTATTTTTATTCAGTGCATTACCTAAATCAACAAATGATTCACAAAACTCACAAATATCTCTCTTTATTTCTCTTCTACAGTAGGGACATATATTGGTATTATTTCTTGGCGTAAAGAAATCTTGATCCATTATATTAGAATACTTTTTATACTTTTCTTCAGAAAGTTTATTACCTGCAGCCCAGAAAACCTTTGAAAAATCTGCAGTTGCTAAATCACTTACGTTAAATGGAACACAGG
>JAOAAJ010000055.1 GCA_026418935.1 Caloramator sp.
AATGCTCCACCTATTTGACCAACTGTTTTACCCATTCCATTTAAAATTGTATTTAATACAGTTGGAGTTGAAGGATCAGAACCACCAAGTATTATCAATATTCCCTTTGCCATACCTACAACAAGTGCTGCTCCAACTAAATCTGCTGCTCCTCTTTGGAATGATGATGCAATGTCATCAACCTTCATATCATTTAGTTTGAATATAACACCTATTATACCTGCAACAAGTCCCATAACAAAGAATTGTGATGCAATTTCTGGTATATAGTAGGCCTTCTTTGTTACTCCCCATACAACCCATATTATTCCTACTAATATTGTTATGAGAACTAACTTATGTCCTAAATTAAATTCATGCTTTCCTTCTTCTTTAATTGTTTCTTTTTTAAAGTATTCGTTTGCTTCTTTAGAAACTGAATATTCAGGATTTCTCTTAACTTTATTTGCATAAACCATTGTGTAAACTAATCCTGCAAAGGTAAATACAATCCACATAATTATTCTAAAAGTTGCACCTGAGAATACAGGAACTCCAGAAACTCCTTGTGCAACTGCAAGGCTGAATGGATTCATCCAAGATGTTGCAAATCCAATTTGGCTTGCTACATATGTTATAAGAACACCAACAACTGCGTCATATCCTAAAGCTATAACAAGAGGAACTACTATCATTGCAAATGGGATAGTCTCTTCACCCATTCCAAATACTGCACCACCTAATGAGAATAAAACAAATAAAACTGGTATTATTAGAAATTCCTTTCCTTTTGTAACTTTTATCATTGACATAATTCCTGAATCAACTGCACCTGTTCTTAAAATAATTCCAAAAGCACCGCCTATAACAAGTATAAATGCTACTATACCTACTGCTGAACCCCACTTATCTCCTGTTACAAGACCTTCAAATACATAGTTTAACATACCATAACCGCCAGTATCCTCTGTTCCCCAAAGTTTTGCTGGTTTTCTAACTACATTACCTGATTCATCAACTTCATATTGGAAACTATCTGCTTTAACAACTGTCTTCTTCTTTTCCTTGTCTCCTTGTTTGTACTTAACTTCTTGTGTTTCAAATTTTCCAACTGGAACTAAAAATGTAAGAAGCCATGCAAGAAGAACAACCATAAATATAATTACATAAGTATGTGGTACCTTTACCGTCTTATTCTTTACAGTCGAAGTTTCAACCTGTAGGTTTTGTGACATTTAAATCCCCCCTTAATTTTCTTGTTTTAAATATACGCAAATTAAATGCCAAAAAATTTTATTTGTTTGTGTAGCAAAATTTTTTTAATGGATAGAGTATAAATTATAAAAATATCCATATATAACCATTAACCTCTCTTATAAATAAAAAGCCCTCTAATTTTAATATAGAGGACTTTTTAACTATTTACTTAAATACCAATAATTTTTCTTATATAATCTAATTGTTTTTTTACATTTTCAAACAGCTTTAATTTATAGGCTTCATCTATTGAAAACCAACCAATATCCTCGTGTCCTTCTCTATTTGTCAACTTGTCACTCTTTGCACGAGCTAAATACACAAAATCCTCATGGTAATGGTCTCCTATATTTTCAAGCTGTACTAATAAAGGAGTTGGAAGAGAGGTTGCCCTTTCATCACCAAGCTCATTTTTTACATTAATAAATTCGATATTAACTCCTGCTTCTTCAAAGGCTTCTCTCTCTGCTGCACAATGAGTTAACTCACCATCTTCAACATGTCCACCAGGTGGAAGATATGTATTTAGTTTTTTATGATATAGCAATAAAATTTCATTTTTTGAGTTTAAAATATATACAGCAACTGCTCTATGGAACTTCATATAACCTCCTACTTTACTACAGTTATTTTGTCTTGTATTTGTTTCATATATGCCACTATTAGTTTATCCACAACTTGACTTTGCTTTATAATGTCAGTATTTTGTAATTTATTGCAATCGGTATTTTCTACCATTCGATTTAATTTTTCTACTTCCTTCATTAGTATATATTTGTCCACAAAAATCACCCCATCTCAATTGTATTTTATCACAATCAAGATGGGGATTGTTGCTACAATGTGTTGTCGTTTTTTGATAGTTTATGAAGGAAGCTATCAAACTATTGAATTAGTAGATTTTAATTGCATTTTTTAGGCATTTCGAAATAAAACTTTAATACACACTTTGCCGATAACTTAACAATTTATAGATTATATAATTATTAAGATGTCTCCTTTATATGGATAAAAATGGTTCTATTCACCTTCACCTGGGTGGCACTTTATAAGTTCATCTGCCAACACATCCATCGGATCAATCACAGGAACCTCAACGTGTTCTTGTTTTAATACTAATCCTATTTCGGTACATCCAAGTATTATAAGCTCTGCTCCTTGAGAAATCAGATGTTTTGCTGCATCCCTCAATAAATTTAATGGTATTTCATTTTTAACACCTCTTTTTATTCCCTTCTCTCCATATATCGCCTCCATCACCTTCTCCTCTTGAATTGTTGATGAAGGATATATAACATTTGCAAACTCGAGATATTTTTGATATATACCCATTTTTACAGTACCTGTAGTTGCTAAAACCCCAATTTTTTTAACATTTGGATAATGCTTAAATATATGTTTTCTTACTACATCAAAGGCATTTATTATTGGGTATGATACGCTCTTTTGTATTTCTTGTATAAAATAATGGGATGTCATACATGGAATACAAGCAACATCAACACCTGCTTTTTCAAGGTTTTTTGCAGTTTTTATAAGCTCTTCTACTGGACTTTCCCCACCATATAAGATTGCCTTTGTTCTATCTGGTATTTTAGGATTGTTATCAATTATAATCCTAAAATGATCTTGATCCTTTTCCACCTTGGTTTTTTGTATTATTTTCATGAACAAATCTGCGGTCGCTTCTGGTCCCATACCTCCAATTATTCCTATAATCTTATCATTCATCTGTTTTCCCTTCTTTCTTAAGACTGCATATTTTTTTGTTTATACACCTGCAACTCTGTTTTGTAATGGTTTAAATAACTTTGCTGTATCTATGTTAGGATTTAATTCTCTTATAATTTCAAGTGCAACCTTTGCTCCATAGTCCATACCTTGACAACCTGCAAGAAGTATTACATCATCTTCCCCTACTTCTTTTATTGCGTGCTTTATTGCATCATATAATTCATCGTATAAAATAACATTTATTCCCGCTTTAGTCATAACTTCCTTAAATACCCTTATCTCTTCCTCTTGAACCTTATCCTTCTCTGTTGTATGAGATCTACTTAACGTTGCTATTATTTCCTTTAAACCTAACTTAGATGCCCATTTTACAATTGTTTCTGCATTTTCTCTATTAACTATAGGCCCTCTATTTCCTCTTATAGCATAAACTAACTTTAAATTATTATACTTCATCTTTTGTAGTGTCTCTAATGTTACATCAATATTTCCTGGGTTTGCAAAATGGTCATCTATTATTTTAAAGTCTTCTTCATATATTATTTCAAAACGTCTCTCTACACCACCAAACTTTAATAGGGCATCCTTTATTACATCAACTGGAACACCACATATTAATCCAACAGTTATTGCAACCATCGCATTGTAAACAGAGTGATATCCTGGAGTTTTAAGTTCTACATCAAAGGAGGTTGGTGTATATAAAACATCTTCTCCTCTAAACTCTTTTCTTATTTCCACAGTAAACTTCGCTCTTCCTGTTGAAAGGTCTAAGTTTTTGCAATAAAGGTGTCCATTTGAATTTTCAACCCCATAAGTTATAACCTTTGCCTTTGTTTTATCAACAAGGGAAGCAACATAAGGGCAATCTAAATTTAATATTGCAAATTGTTTTTCCTTTGCATTAGTTATGAGGCTTGATTTTACTCTAAAATATTCTTCAAAGGAACCGTGAAGGTCTATATGTTCTCTACTTACATTATTGAAAACAACAATATCAAAATCTACATCGTTTACACGTTTTAAATCAAGTGCTGAAGAGGACACCTCCATAGTTACATGGGTAACCCCTTCTTTATACATTTTATCAAAATGTCTATGTAGGTCTAATGATTCTGGAGTTGTTAAGCTTGCAGGTATTAGAGTGTTTCCATATTTAACAGCAACCGTTCCTATAAGACCTGTTTTAAAACCGTTATTTTCTAACACTGCATTGGTCATAAAAGTTGTGCTTGTCTTACCGTTAGTTGCTGTTACACCTATCACCTTCATTTTTTTAGAAGGACTACCATAGAACTTATCACTTAATCTTGATAGAGCCTCTCTACCATTTTTTACTTTAATTTGTGGTATAGTCCATCCATCTTGAAATTCTTCAACAACCAGTGCAACTGCCCCGTTTGTAACAGCATCTAATATATACTTATGGCCATCTGTTTTATATCCTTTTATACATACAAACAAATCTCCAGTTAAAACGTTTTTTGAATTATATGCTATACCTTCTATATCAACATTTTTATCATTTCTTATTTCTACTTCATCAAGGCATTTTATTAAATCGTGTAATTTAACCATCTTACTCTCCTCTCAACAAACAAAATTTTTAACCTTTTTTAGATATCTTTTCAAAAACCCTTGATATTTTTGAATTCAAAAATACAAAGAATGGCTTTGGATCTTTAACATCCCAAATTGCATAGGCCTTTGGTCTGAAAAAGGAGTCAATAACTTGAGATAGCGTTAATTGTTTTGTTCGTATATATTCTTTTATTGCTAAAATATCTTCATATGCATACCAAAAGGCTCTATTTGTATCCCATGTTACCGCATCATTTGGAAGTGGATTTCCTGTTAAATCCCTATAAGCAATGTAGGGCATATTTATTCCAACTTTATATAATAAGTTATTTAAGTTTGTCGTTCTAACATTAACTTCAATTAAGTAGAAATTACCTGTTTCTTCATCCTTTTTAAATTCTATTTCAGCAAATCCCTTAAACTTTACTCCTTCTAAGAACTTTGCTCCTATATCATAAAGCTCTGGCACATATTTTTGTTTTGTATATACTGAAGCACCATAATTTATTGGATATTGACGCATCTTTTGGCAAGTAACCCAATGTGTTACCTTTGAATCTTTATTTAAATAAGCATCAAAGGTATGCATACAGTCATCAAAACCCTTTATTATTCTTTGAATTATAACTTCAGTATTTGCTTCTTTTGCTTTTTGAACACAGGATAGAAGCTCTTCTCTGTTATAAACTTTAAAAAGCTTTCTTCTAAATATTGAAACGAAGGTATGAGAATCAACAGGCTTTACTAAACAAGGGTACTTAATTTGTTCTTCAACTTTTTCAACAAAATTTTCTTCATCAACACTTATTGTTTCAGGAACTCTAACTCCATGTTCTATCGCTAAATCCCTTAAAGTTCCTTTGTTCATTAATTTAGTATATAAACCTTGCTCAATATTGTGGATTAAATAGTATTGTCTTAAAACATCTAAATGTTCATCAACAAACTCTACATATGGGTCTGCACAAGGGAATAGTACAGGAGGATATTCTTGCTTTTTTGCATAGTCTATTAAAAACTGTAAGAACTCCTCTGGTTTTTCCTTATAGTGTGGACCTATTAAAATCTCTGAACAATATTTAGAATAAAATCCATATGTACCTTTTTTAGAATAATCAACTGCTGCTACTTTTACCCCTTCACTTCCAAGACATCTAATAACACTAAGTCCAATATAATAATTCGCTCCAAGTACAACTGCTTTATTCTTATGTTCCATATCTCACAACCTACTTTCTAATGTAATTTTATTTTTCTATTATTCACAAGTAAAAATTTATAAGCCTAATTTAACTGTATACCAATTTTTATCTTTATTATTTTCAAACCCACTCATTTTAGATACTGTAACATTTGGATATCTTTTCTTAATATATTCTACTTCATCAGAAGATAACCTCAATTCTCTTACTACTTTCCCATCCCTAAAGGAATTTGTAAAAAACTCTTCAAATTTTTTAATTTTATCTCCTTCCATTTTTACTCCCCCTGATATTTAAAATATAACCTTTTTTAAAAGTATTATAACACATAATTGCACTTCATTATAGATTTTCACAATAAATATTTATACAATAATAAAATTTAAATGTAAATAGTATTTATTTAATATGAAAGAAAAAGAGTCTTCTACTTTCATTTGTAGAAGACTCTTTAAGTTAAGTCATTTTAAACTTCTATAATTACTGTTTATTCACTTTATAATCATTTTCTATTAGTTAACAACTATAATTAATGGTAGACGCCTTTTCTTACTATAAATATGATTTCATTATCAATTACCATTTTGTGGATTAATTCACCTTCACCTAAGTGGCACTTTATTTAAATATTCCCATTGGCTTACCTGTTGGTAAAAATTCACGTCCAAAATGATGATTTAAAACTGTTGCTGCAGAACCATAAAAAGCAAGTATTGATATAATTAGTTCAGACCAAGCCGCTAATTTATGTGAAAACTCTGCTGCAATACCAAATGAATTTAATGTTAAGCCTATAAATAAAAAGTCTATGAAAATAAATATTAATAATAGCACTTTATTTGTTTCAATTGAACCTATTGTCATATATATTGTAAAAATTAAGTATCCTAAAAATGCAAAACCTAATTGTTTTCCATCAACATTTTGTGCTAAGTTTTGTCCAAAGAAACCAAGCTTTATAAGCCATGACATTGCAACAGCAAACCAGAAAAATGCATACCCACCAAAGGCAGTTGCACCAAAAATATTGTTTCTTTTTGTGTCAATTAAACAAGCATAAAGTTGTGCAAAGGCTCCTAAAAATATTGCCCAAGGAATTACAAAGGATAAACCTTCTGTCCATCCAAGTTTTTGTGATGATGCCACTAAAGTTACCATTGCAAGTCCGAATAAGCCTAATCCAGCTGGTTCTGATACAATAATTTTTACATTCTGAGTTTGATTATTATCCATAATTGCCCTCCTTAATTTTACAAAATACGACACAATTTTATCACGGATAATAATCATTTTTCAACTACAAAATAAGATTTTTATTTTAAATTTATTTAAAAATAATTAATGAAGGCATTACACAATTTCAATTATTTTCATTTTGCAATTTATAACAAAAATTTTAACTAACCACTTTTGGTATGTGTAGCATTTTTATAAAAAAGGGGACGGTTACTTATTTTTGATATAATTAATCGATAATGTAAAAATTATATTTAAAATAACCTCTTTGCAGTTGGTCTTTTTGCCATACAAACTTTTAAGCAAACTCCCCTAAAACCAATCTATCTTTCTTAAATCCTTCTCAAATAAGAAGGGACAGGCTTCTAATCGAATACCTGCCCCAACTATTTATAAAAAGGCATAAAAAATCTTAGACTTAAAAAGCCTAAGAATTTTTAAGAATAATGAAAATATCTTATTCACAGAAACATTTAATTTGGTAAAGCACATCTTGCTATAATTTTAATGGATACTATTCTTTTTAAAAAAATAACTCACCTAATTTATATCCATAAGGTAATTCTTCTTCACTTAAGAATTTAAAGTTTTCATCTTGTAATATAGGTAAAAACACATCATATGGAATCCTTGAAAATTCACAAGCATAGTTGCTTGCTCCAAACCACTTACCCTCTTTGCTTCCTAAATTTAAACCTCTGGCAAACTTTGTATAGTTTGAACAATCGTGGACTACTAAATCCCAGTTTTCTTCTTCAGCAATTTTCATTAACTTAAGAGTAAGTTCTCTACTCCAAATTGGTGAAATATACCCAGCCCTTGATATATACATATTTTCGCCATAATAGTTATATATATTGTTTTCATTTAAATGTAGCTCTGCACAATTTATAAAATCAAGTTTTGTATCTAATATAGCTTGTTTTTTCTTTAAAAATGTTTCAAAAAACTGAGGTGTCATTGGTGTTTCAATACCCACTCTTTCAATATACTGTTTTGCAATTCCAATGTTTTCTATAACTTTATCAGAGCAATTTGACGCACCTAAATTAAAACGTATCTCATTAAGACCAGCTTCACCTAATGCCTTTAATGTTTCTTCAGTTGCTAAAGTACCATTTGTGTACATATGCTGATGAATTTTAGCATTACTAAACTTTTTTATAACTGAATAGTATTTTTCAATCTCCATAAATGGTTCTAAATAAACATATGCAACTCCAGTAGGTTTCTTTTGAATTGAAAGAAGTAAATCAATATCCTTTTCATAAAATTTAGTACCACCAATTTCCCACAAACCTTCTCCAACTGGAGGCATGTCTTCTAACTGTCCATAGTTATAACAAAATCTGCATTCTAAATTACATTTGTTTGTTTTTCTAATTGCACCTAAGCCATCTCCTAATAAACAAGAACGACATCCTTTAGAGAATTTATCTTCATTTCCTACAAAATAAGTTCTATTATCTAATGTTTTCAAATTTTTGATTTGAGACATTAAAACAGTATTTCTTTGCTCAACAGCTTCTTCAATTTGAGCAAAGGTTGCATAAACAATTTCTTCTTGTTTTGGGCTTAGCTCCTCATCTTCAGGCAGTTGGGCAAAAAACTCAAACCACATTAATGCATCCTTTTTTGAAATTTTCATCCTTTGTCCTCCTCAATTAATATTATTAGCAAATTTTTCTTGCACTTTTATTTAACTATAAAATTTTTCTTATAAATCATTATACATAAGCCTTGATATATTTTAATTTTTATCCTGAATTTTTTCAATAATAAAAACTGGAAGTCATATCACTTCCATTGTTTACACACATCAACCCATTTTTTATTCAAAGAATATTCGTTTAGTTCATCACAGGTAAGTTCGATAGCTGAGTTACTGCTACCACATGCAGGAAATACAGTTTTAAATCTTTTTAAGGATATATCTAAGTATACTGGTATGTCATTTTTTAATGCAAATGGACATACCCCTCCAACCTCGTGACCTGTATATTCAAATATTTCATCAATACCTAACATTTTAGGTTTTGTGCCAAACTCAGCCTTAAATTTAGCATTGTCTATCTTTGCATCACCTGCTGTAACTATCAAAATCACTCTTTCTCCATTTCTTAAAGCAAGGCTTTTTGCTATTCTTGCAGGTTCAACATCTAATGCCTGAGCTGCCAATTCAACTGTTGCACTTGAAGTATTCAATTCCATTATATCTTTATCTTTATTGTATTTTCTAAAATATTCTCGTACCTTTTCTATTGTCATTTTAGCTTATCCTTTCAATTGTAATTTATTCTTTAGTCCTATTTATATAAAAAAAAGTAAGGCTTATCAACTAATTGAATTTGTTTAACTTCTTTATTATTTTACTATTATATCCATTATATATTTTAATGTTTTTTTATACAATAAATAAGTAGCCACCCTAATTGAAGCTTAAACAGTAATACGATATACTTCAGCTTCACTTGGGTGGTGCTCTTATTATTTAACAATAAATACATTCTCTCAAACTTTTTAAACCATATACCATGATATGTTACTATTCCATTGTCTTCTTCAAAATATTCTGTCTTGTCGCAGCAAACTGACCACATCTATATATGGTG
>JAOAAJ010000065.1 GCA_026418935.1 Caloramator sp.
TGTAATTAAGAAAACCTTTTCTATTAAGGGGGAGTTATTATGGAAACTACAGTTTTAGATGTTGACTTAAGAAAAGAATACCTATTAGAGGGTAATGATGAGGGATGCCTTGTCATACACGGGTTTACAGGAACTCCAGCAAAGCTTAGGCTTCTTGGAGAAAGATTACATTCAAAGGGCTATACTGTATATGGTGTAAGGTTAAAGGGACATGGCACAAATGTTGAGGAAATGGAGAAGTGTACCTATAAAGATTGGATTGATTCTGCACTTGAGGGATACAATTTACTTAAAAAAAGGTGTAAGAAAGTACATGTTATTGGTCATTCAATGGGTTCCCTTTTGGCACTTTATATTGCTGAAAACTTTGATGTAGATAGTGTTTCAGCTTTAGCACCTCCACTTTTTAATAAAAATAAAGCTGCTAACTTTGCTTTTATAATAAAATACTTTATGCGTTATAGTGAATGGGAACCAAGAGAAAGGCCAGAGGAAGAAATGAAGTATTTATTAGGATACAACAAAGTTCCTATAAAATCAGTTGATGAGTTTAATAAGCTAAATAAAGTTGTAAAGAAAAATCTTTCAAAGATAGAGGCACCTCTTTTAATTGTTTATTCTACAAATGATGAGACAGTTGATGTAAAGAGTACAGATTATTTAAATAACAGTGCCAAAAGCAAATTTAAAAGAATATGTAAATTAGAAAAATCAGGACACAATATTACAGTTGAATGTGAAAGAGAAGATTGCTTTAAGGCTGTTTTAGAATTTTTATCTGAAATAAAATAAGGGGGATAATTTATATGAAGAAGAAGTTTGTTCCATATATTGTTGGACTTCCTAATTTAGGGGTTGGCCTTCTTTGGGCTATGAATATGTCCGTTATTCCACTATTTGTATCAAAATTAAATATTTCAAATGCACAGCAGGGACGCCTAATTTCAATGGGTGCCTTTACAGGGATATTTGTACAATATTTAGTTGGTCTTTTAAGTGACAGAAGTAACTTTAAAATGGGAAAAAGAAAGCCATTTATGATAATGGGTTCAGTTCTGTCAGCTATATTCTTAATTCTATTACCTTATACAAATACTTATGTAACAGCCTTTATGTTAGCATTTTTATTCTATTTCTTCTTAAATTTCTACCAAGGTCCATATTATTCATTAATTCCAGAGGCTGTAGATGAAAAGGAGCTTGGGCTTGCAAATGGATTTGCAAGAGTTGTAAGCGTAATTGGTAGTGCAATTATATTTATGTTAGGTCCAAGCCTTTGGGAAAAGAATTATAAATACCCATTTTATCTTGGAGCAATTTTAGGTCTTGTTACTGTTATTATAACTGTATTTTTAGTTCGTGAAGATACTTCAAAGTATGAAAAACCTAATAAAGTCTCTTTTGATTTCGTAAAATTTCCATCAGTATTAAAGCTCTATCTTTCAGTGTTTATGGTTTATATGTCCTTTGGATTTATTACACCATTCTTTGTAAAATATTGTACAACAAACTTAAATATATCTAATTCAGCTGCCAACAATGCTCTACTTATATTAACACTTGCAGGTGCTGTATTTGCAGTTCCTATAGGAAAGCTTGCAGATAAGATAGAAAAGAGAAAGGTTCTTCTACTTGGTGTTGTGTTGTTTGCATTATCCCTTGCATTAGGTACATTTATAACAAATAAGGTAGCACTATTTGCTATGATGGCTGTTATAGGCATTGGATTTATAGCAATTCAAATAACAACATACTCAATACTTGCAGAGATAGTTCCTCCAGAAAGATTAGGTGAATTTATGGGAATGATGAATCTATTTATATCACTTCCACAGTTTTTAGCAAACAACATTATGGGATTTATGCTTGATAAATTTGGTTATGGAGTATTCTTCCCAACAGCAGCAGTAGCAATGGTTATAGCAGGATTAATTATATTAACATCAAGGTTTAACAAGTATATAAGTAAAGGAGTTTCATCATCATTATAAAAGTTGGGCTAAAAGCCCAACTTTTTATTTAAGTACCACCAATTTCTTGCCATCCATTTCTTTTATCTGAATTTTATCTTGGTTTATAAGAGACTCCACTATATTTTTAACCATTTTCTTAGAATCAACAACAGTCATCACCCTTCTACTCCAAAACACCTTTGCAGTAACACCTTCTATTTCCTTTTCAAGTTCCTTATATGTAGCAGATTTATTCTTAGATAGATACTTTAATATTTTATCCCTGCATTTTATGTATAATCTGTTTGTTAACTCTAAAGGTAGATAATATTCCTTTGCACGTCCATATATGATTAAAAATACTGTAATTAAAGCGATAGATAATACATAAATTACGTATTTCATAATAATCCTCCTAAAAATTATAGTCTAATTTTAGTTTGACTATAATTTATTTATGAATAGGTTCCACTTTGGCATTCATACCAAAGTGGAACCTAATTTAATTAATTATACACTTTTTGTTTTATTAACTTGTTTTGTTTCTTTTTTATCTTTGAATACAAAGTAAGCTAAACTTAATGCTACAAGTAGGAATAGTATTAGAGCACCCCATCTTTCTAAAACAGGATTTTTTAAACTAAAATCTATATCAAAATATGCAAAGAAGGCTAAAATTACTCCCATTAAACCTTCACCAGCAATTAAACCTGAAGAATATAGTATACCCTTTTCAACCTTTTCTTTGCGTTCACCTTCATCCTTTATCTTCTTGTCAACTATACCTCTAATAATTCCTCCAACCATAATTGGAGTTGATAAGCTAATTGGTAGATATAATCCTATTGCAACAGGAAGTGATGGAATCTTAAATAGTTCAAGCATTAATGAAACAAATACACCCATAAATACAAGGTTCCAAGGAAGATTTCCATCCATTATACCTTCAATAACAAGTTTCATAAGAGTAGCCTGAGGAGCACTTAATTCCTTTGAACCAAATGTATATGCCTGATGAAGCATAATTAGTATAAATCCTATTACAGCAGCAGAAGCAAGAACACCAATAAGTTCTCCTATTTGTTGCTTCCATGGAGTTGCACCAACAAGGTAACCTGTCTTTAAGTCCTGTGAAATATCACCAGCAATTGCAGCAGCAGTACAAACAACGGCACCAATTATTAGAGCGGCAATCATTCCTTCTTTACCCTTATATCCGAGTGCCTTTAATATTACTGTTGAGAAAAGAAGTGTGGCAATTGTCATACCTGATACTGGGTTTGAAGAACTACCAACAAGACCAACTATTCTTGATGAAACAGTTACAAAGAAGAAACCGAATATTGCAATAAGTATTGCACCCCAAATTTTAACAGGAATTTGTGGTAATACTGCCATAAGTACTATTAAAACAATTATACCAGCTATAACAAAGATTGGATTTAGGTCTGCATCTATTCTTTCGATAAAGCCTGTTGCCTTCTTGCCATATCCCTTCATTGCCTGTTTAAATGAATTTACAATAGTTGGTATAGCTTTAATTAAGCTTATAATACCTCCAGTTGCAACAGCACCAGCACCTATATATCTTATATACATCTTCCAAATTTGAGTTATGCTAAGTTCTGCTATAGGCTTTGTTGCTGGGAATATAGGAGTATTGATATATTGTCCAAAGAATGATATTGCAGGAATTAATACAAGCCATCCAAGGATTGCACCACCGAGCATATAAGCAGAAATTTGAGGTCCTACTATAAAACCAACACCAAGTAGTGCAGGATATACATCCATTCCAATCATTGCACCGTGATAGTTTGGTATCTCAAAGTCTATTGATGTTGGAAACATCATAAATCCATCGCCAGCAAGCTTATAGATAAGGCCGACTAATGCACCAATAAATACATAGATTGCACCTGTTCCACCTTCTTCTCCTGCAACTAAAACTTCTGCACAAGCAACTCCCTCAGGATATGGAAGTTTTCCGTGTTCTTGTACTATTAAATACCTTCTAACAGGAATCATAAAGAGAATACCAAGAGTACCACCAACAAATGTTAATATGCCCATTGTTAAAACGCTTGGAGATTCACCCCATAGGAATAGAGCAGGAATTGTAAAAATAGCACCTGCAGCAAGTGATTCACCAGCTGAAGCTATTGTTTGAACCATATTGTTTTCAAGTATTGATTTTCTTCTTAAAATAACTCTAACAATTGCCATAGAAACAACAGCAGCTGGGATTGAAGCAGATACAGTCATACCCACCTTAAGTCCAAGATATGCATTTGCGGCACCAAATAGAGCAGAAAGTAAAACACCAAGGATGATTGATAGAACTGTGAATTCAGGCATCTTTTTCTCTGAAGGAACATATGGTACGTACTTTTGTCCTTCTTTAAGTCCGTATGCTCCATCAGGAAGCCCTTTTCTTGACATAAAAAACCCCTCCCCATTTTAATTTTTATATTAAAATTTTATTTCTATAAAATGGTTTTAATTCCTTCTAAATTTTTACTTAACTTTTTTTAACAAAATTAGCTGTGTTTATTGTTTGTTATGAAATTATGGTTTAAAATTTAATAGGGGTGATTTATATGCTAAAGAGCTTTATAAAATACTATAAACCACATATATGGCTTTTTGTTTTAGATATGGTATGTGCAGTTTTAATTGCAGTAACAGACCTTATATATCCAATGATAACAAGAAGAATGATAAACAATATAATTCCTTCAAAAAATTTATCTTTAATTATAAATATAGGTTTAATACTTTTAATTCTCTATTTGTTAAGAATGTTATTAGAATATATTGTAGGATATTATGGACACGTTTTAGGGGTTAGAATGGAGTATGATATGAGAAGGGATATGTTTTCTCATATACAGACACTGCCAATAAGCTATTTTGACAACACTAAGACAGGCCAAATAATGTCGAGAATTGTAAATGATTTGAATGAAATATCGGAGCTTGCACACCACGGACCTGAAGACTTATTTATTTCAACTCTTATGATAGTTGGTTCCTTTATACTACTTTTAAGACTTAATGTAAAGCTTACCCTAATAGTTTTTACTATAATACCTTTTATGATATATTTTACAATTGTATATAACTCCAAAATGAGAAGAAATTTTAGAAGTATAAGAGAGAGTCTGGCAGATGTGAACAGTAGATTAGAGGATTCTATATCAGGAATAAGAGTCGTAAAATCCTTTACAAATGAGGAATATGAAATTGATAAATTCGATGAGGGCAACAATCAATTTAAATGCTTAAGGACAAAGTCTGTAAAATATATCGGGATTCTTCATGCTGGAATAAACTTCTTTTCAAACATATCAACACTCTCTGCATTAATTGTAGGTGGATATTTTGTAGCAAAGGGACAAATTGAAGTAGGAGATTTAGTTGCATATCTACTTTACATAGGTCAATTTTTACAACCTGTAAAGAGATTAGCACAGTTTGTTGAACAGTATCAAAGAGGGATGGCAGGGTTTAAGAGATTTTATGAAGTTATGAATACAAAGCCAGATATTTTTGATAAAGAGGATGCAATTGAGATAAATAATATAAGTGGAAAAGTTGAGTTTAGGAATGTTAGCTTTAGTTATAATGATAAAAATACCGTTTTAGAAAATATAAATCTAAAGGTAGATGCAGGAGAGAGCATTGCTATTGTTGGACCATCTGGGGTTGGTAAAACAACTCTATGTAGCTTAATTCCAAGATTTTATGACGTTGATTGTGGAAGTATATATGTTGATGATATAAATATAAAGGACATAAAACTAAAATCCTTAAGACAAAATATAGGTATTGTTCAGCAGGATGTGTTTTTGTTTGCAGGCACAATAAGGGAAAATATTGCCTATGGAAATTTAGACGCATCAGATGAGGAGATTATAAAGGCGGCAAAGGCGGCAAATGCCCACGATTTTATTATGGAACTTGAAGATGGGTATGATACATATATAGGTGAGAGGGGAGTTAAACTATCAGGTGGACAAAAACAAAGGATATCTATAGCAAGGATGTTTCTTAAAAATCCTCCTATATTAATTTTAGATGAAGCAACCTCCTCACTTGATAACCAAAGTGAGGCTATAATTCAAAAGTCAATAGAGGAATTATCAAAAAACAGAACAACCTTCATAATAGCCCATAGGCTTGCAACTGTAAAAAATGCAAAGAGGATAATAGTTTTGACTGAAAAGGGAATAGAGGAAGAGGGAACTCATAGCGAGCTTATGGAGAAAAAGGGAGTTTACTATGAACTTTATAGAACACAATTTGAATAGAATAGGATAGGCTTTTGCCTATCCTAATGCTACATCAAGAACCATCATAACTATAAACCCTATCAAAGTCATTATACTAATTAAACCTTCGTTTCCTTCTGACTGTGATTCAGGAATAAGCTCTTTTACAACAACGTAAATCATTGCACCAGCTGCAAAGGACAGGGCATAGGGAAGTATAGCCCTTATATATACAACAAGATATGCACCAATTACAGAAGAGACTGGCTCTACAAGTGCAGATGCCTGGCCGTACATAAAACTCTTAAATGAAGACATACCTTCTCTTTTTAAAGGTAGGGATACTGCTGCACCCTCTGGGAAGTTTTGTATTCCTATACCAATTGCAAGTGAAACTGCTGCAGCAATAGCTGCTGTGCTATACCCAAAGTTTAATGCACCAAAGGCAACTCCAATTGCAAGGCCTTCAGGAATGTTGTGTAAGGTTATTGCAAGAATAAGTAGAAACATTCTTCTCCAAACATTTTCTTCTTCTGTTTCTTTTTTGTGTATTTTACCTGCTAAAAAGTCTGTTAACCTAATAAATAAACCACCGAATAAGAAACCAAATGCAGTAGGGAAAATAGGGTTATAACCTAATTCATCAGAAAGCTCTATTGCAGGTGATAGAAGTGACCAAAAACTTGCTGCAATCATAACACCTGCTGCAAATCCCATCATACTATTTAAAACTTTTTTGTTTACATCTCTAAAAAAGAATACAATTGATGCACCAAGTGCTGTAATAAACCAAGTAAAAAGCCCTGCAAATAGTGCGAGTATCAAAGGAGAAAAATTGTTTAATGCGTTCAAAATACCACCCCCTATTAATTTAAAATATTTAGATGGGGTGGATTTTGTTACACAAAAAAATAAAAAGCAAAGAGCACATAACAGTCTACCTTGCACCAACATAGATAGTTTATTACCCAACTGCAATCTCTCGACTGCAATAGAGCAGTTCGCCACCTAAGCTGATGGTTCGTTCGACTATAAAGGATATCTAATTAGCTACATACAACCTTTCGGCTGTATATAACCAAATTTCGTGTGGGCCCCAACACGAATATCAATACCCTCTATAATCTTAGCTCGACCCTTTAGGATAGATTGGAACCATATTATAATCATATTATGAATATACGACTATAATATAGCTTTTCTCAACCCTAAAGAATTTTCCCTCCGACTATATATAAGCCCAAGTAGATGGACCTATATATAATCTTTGGTCGACCTATATACACCCCTGCCAAGGAGCATATATAGATCTTAGCTCAACTGTTACATACCCTTTGCTTACATTAATAATATTTCCTTAAATTTAATATTTTATACACATTAATAAAAGCTATTGGGTTTGAATTTCCCAATAGCTTTTACAATTTTTAATATATATATGGTGTCAAAGTGTATTTTTGAGTGTTGCTATATGATCCATTATAACCTATAACTAATATATAATAATAACCTGTGTATTTTGCCTTATATACAATTCTTTCTGATGATCCATATCCATTTTCAGAGTAGGCTACTAATGTACCGGATTGATTATATAGGTATAAATCGTAATCACCAGGAACATTAGTTAAATTAATATCTATATACTTACCATTATTTACATAAATTTTGTAAAAATCTTTATCTGTAGGAGTAAATATATATGATGAATAGCTTGTTGATGAATATACTCTATATGCTTGAGAAATAGTATCGTTAGGTTCATACAAATCAGTTGTTTGAGTAATACCAACTTGATCAAATGCCCAACCAACAATTTGAGCTTCAGTACTGTCTGTACCATATAAATCTTTTGCTGATTGTATTAGTCCTAATCTTGCATTATAGAAGTTAGTACTGCTTGTAAAATATGTTGTTAAAGCACGATAGTAAATTCTTGCAGTTTTTTCACAGCCAATATTTTGAGCTATAAGAAAAGCAGCTTTATTTGGAATTCCAGAATTAATATGAACTCCACCATTATCTTCGGAAGTATAAACGTAATTGTTCATATGGTCAGGTTGGTTATAAAGTGTAGGATTTGCAAGACTTCTTAAAGCATCACCAGGTGTTGAAGGAGTATATATATCATCTCCAATTACCCAATCAGATACATTAAATTGCCACTGGCCTCCATTAGCAACATTATATTTGTCGTATGTTTGAACTAAAACACCAAATACATCTGCTAATGATTCATTAAGAGCTCCAGATTGGTCTTTATATGTCAAGTTAGCAGTATGTGTAATTACGCCATGAGTCATTTCATGGGCAACAACATCTAAATCTCCTGATAAAGCTCTAAATAAGGTGCCATCTCCATCTCCATAAACCATTTGAGTTCCATCCCAAAATGCATTGTTATATTTACTTCCATAATGTACAGTAGATACTAAGCTCATACCGTTGTTATCCAAACTGTTTCTATTAAACATATTTTTATAAAATTGATAAACTACTCCTGCATAATAATGAGCACTTACGCCTGCTGCATCATTAATTGTAGTTGTTGTAGAATAGATTGTAGTTCCAGGATAAGTCTGTCTGTTATTTGCAGATGTAGTATTTATATAGCTATTTGTTGGCCTTGTTACATCTTTGGTATAATAATATGAACCTTGTTGATAAAGAATTAAAGTTTTAGTTGTACCATCCACAGCTGTTCCATTACCATAAACTACTCCATCATATCTAATGTTGCTGACTATACTTATAACTTTTCCACTATAAACATCAATATAAACTTCCCAATTGCCTATTTCAGGCTCATTATATTGAATATTTACCTTGTAAGTTTGATAGTATTTGTTATCATTTGGATTTTTATAAATAACAACTTTTGTTGTAGGAGGTGTGCGTAGTTCTTTGAATTGGAACTGTGATTTTGCAATTTCAATTGCTTGAATTTCAGGAAGAACAGATGTAGATTCTTTTACTATAGTAATGTTATCAACAATTTGGCCAGTTAGTTTTTTAAGTGAATTATTTTTAACATGAGCTATGATTTCTTGTCCTTCTATTGGTATTCCATTAAATTGTTGATTAAACTTAAGATGAGTAAAACCAAGTTCATCATTAAATTCAGAAACTTTTCGTAGTTTTATTTGGTTGTTTAAATTAAATTTATCCTTATTTTCATTTATAACTTTTTCTATTGTATTTTCATCTAAGTTGCCTTCTAAACTTACATCTAAATCGTGGAATAGGTTGATTTGTTTCATTTTTATTTCTTGTTGTGTACTATTTTCAAAAGGATTTGGCATTTGTTTTTTGGGAGAGGCTAAAGTTGAAGTTGTAGTAGTAAATGCGAAAAGTAAAACAAGAGTTGTTGAAAATAATTTTTTAAACATCAAATCCTCCCATAAAAAATATTCCAATAAGTATATATATTAATAATAAATATTAATTATTACAAAAAAAGTCTCAAAATATGGAAATATTTTGAGACTTTTAGAGCTATACAATCATTTTAATAAAATACCTATGAAAGCTTAAATCGTCAGTTAGTTCTGGATGAAATGAAGTTACTAAAATATTCTTCTGCCTTGCAGCTACTATTTTGTTTTCAATCTTATGAATAATGTGTACATCTTTATCTGCATCGCTTATATAAGGTGCTCTAATAAATACTAATTCAATGGGATTGCTTGATATTTCAGGTATTATATCAATTTTTTTAAAACTATCAATTTGGCTGCCAAAGGCATTTCTTTTAACATTAATATCCATAACCTCAAGATGTCTTCTTGTATCATTTTCAATTTTCTTTGCAAGAAGAATCATTCCTGCACAAGTACCCCAAGTAGGAAGTCCTGATTGAATTAGAGCTTTTAATGGAATAAGTAGGTTAGAATCCCTTAAAAGCTTACCAATTGTAGTACTTTCACCGCCAGGAAGGATGATTCCATCTATCTTTTTTAATTGGTCAATCTTTTTTACTTCGATAGCTTCAACATTAAGTTTATTTAAGTGGTGTATATGTTCAATTACTCCACCTTGTAGAGATAAAACTCCAACCTTCATATTACCAGCCTCTTTCTGCAAAATTGTCCTCAAGATTTTTAATTTCAAGTCCAAACATTGCATCACCTAAATCCTCAGATATTTCAGCAAGTATTTTTGG
>JAOAAJ010000015.1 GCA_026418935.1 Caloramator sp.
TAAAAAGGCTTACTACTCTTTTATTTTTACATATAATAGTATAAAAATATATTGTTTTTATGATATAATGAAAATTGAGAATTTTATGACAAGGTGGAGATTGGCAATGTTTAAAAAGTGTATGAATTTTATTAATAGACAAGCTATACTAATTTTGATAATAGCAAATTTATTAGCAAGTTCAATACTTTTATTAGTGAAAAATGGAAAAGAAATGCCTGTATCTGCAAAACCTTTATATCATTTTTATTATATTACTCAAAATTCTATAGACCCTTTTTGGAGTGAAGTTATATTAGGGGCAAAGAAGGCAGCAAAGGATAATAACGTAGTGATAGAGTTTTGTTCTCCAAGATTTAATGACCCAATGGAACAGTTAAAATACCTTGATGTAGCTATTTTATCAAAGGTTGATGGAATTATAACTCACGTTCCTACAACAGGGGATTTTACAAGTTTAATTGATAAGGCATATTTTAAGGGTATTCCTGTAGTTACATTTGAGAATGATGATAATAAAAGTAAAAGGTATTCCTTTGTAGGAATAAACAGTTTTGAAGTTGGTAAGAAGGCTGCTGAACTTATAATAAAAGCAACAGGAGGAAGGGCAAACATAGCAATAATTACAAGTAGCGATTTAAATCAAGATTTAGTAGAAAACAACCTAAAAATGAATGGCTTTTTTAGTGCAATTAGGGACTATCCTGAAATGAAGGTTGTAAAAACCTATACATCAAAGATGGGAATATTGAGTGCAGAGGAAATAACGCAAAAGATTATTGATTCTGAAGAAAAAATAAATGCAATTTTTACGGTAAGTTCGGCAGATACATTAGGAGCAGCACAGTTAATTGTTGATAGGAATAAGGTCGGTAATATTGTTTTGGTTGGTTATGGAAGTTCAGAAGAGATTATAAGATATATTGATAAGGAAATTATATATGGAACAATATCAAATGACCCATTTAAGATGGGATATGAAAGTGTAAAAACTCTTATAGATATAAAGTCATCAAAAAATGTTCCATACTATATAAATACTGAATTGAAGGTGTTAACAAAGGATACAATAGAAGAATTTAAGCAAATGAATAAAGAAAAGGAAAAACTTCTAAAGTGGGAGAGTCTTTATGAATAGAGAAATTTTTAAGTTTTTCGGGATTAGAAAAAAGCTTATAATATACTTTTTATTTATTATATTGTTTTTAAGCAGTATAAGCCTTTTTTCCTATTATAGTGCCAATGTAGTTTTAAATAATACAAATAGGATAATAAAGGACTATATTTACATAAATAACGTAAAAAATACAGTAAATAGTCTAATTACGGAACTTGAAAAATATTTAACTACGGCCTCTTCAGAGAGTCTTTTACGTTATTATGACTACTACAACAGGCTTCAAGTGATTTCAAGGGAAATACCAAGAACTTTAGATTACAATGAAGATAACTTAATTTTAAAGGATATTGGTAATATGCTTGATGAACTTTTATCAGAAACAGATAAGGCAGTTTTGGCAAAGCGTGGTAGGATTAGTAGTAGATACATAGCAAATTTTGAGAGGGTTACAGAAATAAGCGAGTATATAAATCAATATAATAATAAACTATTAGATAACACTTTAAAAGGTGGAACAGAAAGATACCAAAACATAAATAGCAATATGAGATTTATAATCTTCTTAAACTTTTTTGCAATAATTGTATCTATTATAGCAACTTTGTATATTGCAGTGGCTGCTACATATAGATTAATAAAACCAATATCTGAACTATCAAAATATGCAGAACGAATAACAGAGGGGGATTTGGAGGTAAAGCTTACTCAAACCCATACAGGAGATGAAACAGATATATTAACAGGTGCGTTTATAAAGATGGTGGAAAGCATAAAGGATTATATAAATGAGTTAAAAAAACAGGCCGAAATGGAAAATAAGCTAAAGGAGCAGGAACTTCAGAACTTAAGAATGGGAAGCCTTCTTAAGGAGGCAGAACTTAAGTACCTTCAATCCCAAATAAACCCCCATTTTTTATTTAATACATTAAATGCTGCAGCACAGCTATCATTGATTGAAGGAGCTGATAAGACATCAGAGTTTATAGAAAACATAGCACAGCTTTTTAGATACAATCTTAAAAATATTGATGATTTAGTCCCATTAAGGGATGAAATAGAACACGTTGTAAATTATATGCAGATTTTAAAGATGAGATTTGGAAATAGGATAGATTTTTATACCGATATAGATGAGCTTGCATTAGATACTAAAATACCAAGAATAACACTACAGCCTATTGTAGAAAATGCTTACATACACGGGCTACAGAATCTTGAAAGAAAAGGAGAAATACATCTTAATGTTAAGGCTGAACTTGATTATGTTTTAATTGATATCATTGACAACGGAACAGGAATGGATGAGGAGTGTATAAATAGCATAATATGTTCAAATAAGGATGACGAAATTGCAAAGAAACACGTTACAGGTATAGGAATGAAGAATGTTTTAGAAAGATTAGAGCTATTTTTTAATATAACTGATAGAAAAGAATTGATAGGTATTGAGAGCAAAATAAATGAAGGAACTAAAGTGACATTGAAGATACCAAGATTTAATGTGGGACAAGGGGGATTAAAAGTATGTTGAAGGTTTTGATTGTAGATGATGAATATCTTGTTCTTGAGTATATAAAGATGATAATAGAAAAAAACTTCGATGATGTAAAGATTGTAGACACAGCAGGCACTGGACGCGAAGCAATAGAAAAGGCCATACAAGCAAAACCTGATATAGTTTTTATGGATATCCATATGCCAGGTATAAATGGAATTGAGGCTATAAGGCAAATTAAGGCTACAAATAGCGATATATTCTTTGTAATACTAACAGCCTATGAATACTTTGATTATGCAAAGGAGGCATTAAATCTTGGTGTATTTGAATATCTTCTAAAGCCTATAAATAAACTTAAACTCATAGAAACTTTAAACAATGTAAAAGTTGCAATTGAAAAGAGAAGAAAAAACATAATGTTAGAGATTGAACTTAAAGAGAGGATAAACAATATTGTACCATTTTTAGAGGGGCAATTTATATCATATAAGATGTTCAATATAGGTAATTTAAATGATGTAGGATTTTATGAAAATGTTTTTAATATGTCTCTTAAGCAGGGTTATGTAATGAGTGTTTCTCTTGAGGGAGAAGGAAATTTAACAGGGGATGTAGACCTTAAAGAAAAATATGATAAACAGAATTTCTATGACCTCTTTAAAATTAAACTAAAAAGCATAGTGCCTTGTATTATATCAAATCCTTTATCAGATAGAATTGTTGCCTTCATTCCAACAGATGAGGATGATGGGGAATTTATTAAATATAAATCTATTGAAATTGCAAAAAAGCTTGAGGAGAAAATAAAGGGTGTATCTAATATAAAATATAGAATAGGAATAGGTGGAAATTACGGTATAGAGAATTTTAATAAATCCTGTAATGAGGCATATATAGCATCCTCCATAAACAATGGACAAACTATTGTTCATTATGAAGATATAAATCCAAATATACATAAAGATGATGTATATCCTTGGAACCTTGAAACTGCATTTTTAAACTGTATAGTTTCAGGTGATTTAAATGGTGCAAAGGAAGTATTTAAATCGATATATATTTGGTTAAGCAATGCCTATGTTAACGATATATATAAAATAAAAACTAAACTAATAGAACTTGCCTTTAGCATAGATAAAGTTATTCCATACAAGGTAGACAATTTAAATTCTCTAAAGCAGGCATTTGTTTTAACAGTTTTAAAGGAAGAAGAAATAAACCAAATAAGAAAAAGTTTTTTACAATATCTTTCAGATATATCCTATGAAATTCAAAATAGAAAACAGGAACAGGTGGACGATATTATATCAAAGGTTTTAGAATTTATAAATCAAAATTATAAAGAAGATATATCACTTCAGGATGCAGCACAGCACGTTAATATAAGCTATCATTATTTAAGTAAAATATTTAAGAATGAAATAGGAAAGGGCTTTACTGATTATTTAACAGAATTTAGGATAGAAAAATCAATGCAACTATTAATCAACAAAAGTATGAGTATAAAGGAAATTTGCCAAGAGATAGGATATAATGACCCAAATTATTACTGCAAAATATTTAAAAAGATAACGGGAATGACTCCAACTGAATACAGAGCATCAAGTAGGATAAGGGGTGATTATGTTGGTTAGAGACAGATTTTTAAGAAACTCAATATTGGTTGCACTCCTTCTCCTTTTAATAATACAAACAACCCTAATTTTTATTAAGTTTTACAAGCCCTATGTTTATCTAATTTCAAAGGATAATGTAAAGAATGAAAAAAAGAAAATAAGAATAGGGTTTTCACTTGGTACTCTAAAGGAAGAAAGATGGATAAAGGATAGAGATATCTTGATGGCAAAGGCAAGGGAATATGATGCAGAAATAATAGTTCAAAATGCAAACAATGACGATCAAGACCAGCTAAATCAAGTTAAATATCTTTTGGATCAAGGGATAGATGTACTTTTACTTGTTCCTAATGATTATATAAAGGCACAAAGTGCAGTTCAATTGGCAAGGGAAAGAGGTGTACCGGTTATATCTTATGATAGACTTGTTTTAAATTCAAATGTAGACCTTTACATTAGTTTTGATAATGTTAGGGTTGGAGAGCTTATGGCAGAGGGAATTTTAAATAAAATGAGATATGGAAACATTTTTATAGTAAACGGTGCCAAAAATGATTATAATACAAAGATGATTAAAGAAGGATATGATAAAAAGTTAGAACCATATATAACTAATGGACAGATTAAAATAGTTGGGGAAGAGTGGTCTCCTAATTGGATGAGGGAATATGCCTTTAATGTTGTTGATAGAGAGCTACAGAAACAAACAAATATAGATGCAGTAATATGTGGAAATGATAGTCTTGCAGAGGGTGTAATTGAGGCACTTTCAGAACATAGGCAGATAGGAAGGGTTCTGGTAGTAGGACAGGATGCAGACCTTTGGGCTTGTCAAAGAATAGTAGAGGGTACACAACTTATGACAATATATAAGCCAATTGATAGGCTGGCAGAAGCTG
Organism: Caloramator sp.; assembly: GCA_026418935.1. Classification (GTDB taxonomy): domain Bacteria; phylum Bacillota; class Clostridia; order Clostridiales; family Caloramatoraceae; genus Thermobrachium. The sequence goes on from JAOAAJ010000015.1 coordinate 5,134, forward strand.
CGATTAAAATGGCAATAAAGCTTGTTAAAAATGAGCCTATTGAAATAAGTAACAAAATATTTGATGGTAAATACTATGTTCCCTATTATGTTTTAGAACCAATTGCGGTAAATAGAAATAATATGGATGAAACCATTATAAGAGATGGATTTCATTTAAAAGAGGAAGTTTATTTGAAAAAGTAAATAATACATAAGCCCCATAAAAGATTTATTAAGTTTTAATCTATTAAGTCTTTTATGGGGTATTTTTTCTGTAAAATTTTGCAGCAAAAAATTACTAATGAATTTTTAAAAATTCTGATAATTTACTAAATTATACTTATCATACACAAATACATACAGAGACAAGCTGAAATAATTATGCAATAATTTACTTGAAGCTAATTAATCAGAAAATTTTAAATTAGCTAACAAAAACAATAATTAAATCACAGGGGGGTTCAAGATGAAAAAAATTATCTCAGCTGTATTGTTAGGCTTAATGATGTTTGCTATGACATCGTGTGGAACAAAAAAAGTAGACGTTGGTATAGTTCTACCAACTAAGGATGAACCAAGATGGGTTCAAGATGAAACAAGATTTAAGGATGCTCTAAAGGATACTAACTATTCAGTAGAAATTCTATTTAGCCAAGGTTCATCAGCAAAGGAAAAGGAAAATGTTGATGCACTAATAGCAAAGGGAATTAAAGTATTAATTATTTGTCCTCACGATGGTAGTGCAGCAGCTGCAGCAGCAGAAGCAGCAAAGAAGGAAGGTATTAAGGTAATATCCTATGACAGATTGATAACTAATACTGATGCAGTTGATTATTATGTAACATTTGACAGCGTTGCAGTAGGTGAAGCACAAGCAAGATACTTAGTAGAACAAGCTCAAGGTAAAGGAAATCCATTATATCTATATGCTGGAGCAGCATCCGACAACAATGCATTCCTATTCTTTGAAGGTGCTTGGAATGTTCTTCAACCAAAGATTGCTGATGGAACATTTGTTATAAAGAACTCAAGTGAAGCAGTTGCATTACAAGGAAAGGCAAAGTTAACTCGTGATGAAATGAGTAGAATAATAGGACAAGTAACTACAAACTGGGACTTTAATGAAGCAAAGAACAAGGCAGAAGCACACTTAACTGCTGCTTCAAAGGAAGATAAGGGTAATGTATTTATATTAGCTCCAAACGATGGTACAGCTCGTGCAATAGCAGATGCATTTGCAGCTGACAAGGATGTTACAAGCTATAAGATAACAGGACAAGATGCAGAAAAGGCTTCAATCCAATACATTATTGATGGAAAGCAATCAATGACAGTATTTAAGGATGTTAGAACACTTGTAAAGGACGCTATAGGAATGGCTAAAGACCTACTTGATGGTAAGGAACCAAAGACAACTGGTTCATATAACAATGGTAAGATAGACGTTAAGGCAAAGCAAACAGAAGTTATAGTTGTTACAAAGGATAATGTAAAACAAGCTCTTATTGATTCAGGTTACTACAATGCTTCAGACTTTACAGGAATTAAGTAATAGAAATTTTAAGTTATGAATAGTGGTAGCTATTGCTATCACTATTCATTCATAAAGTATTTAAATGTTTATCAAGGAGCGAGCGGTGTTATGAGCGATTATATTTTAGAGATGAAAAATATAACAAAAACATTCCCAGGAGTTAAGGCTCTTGATAATGTAAATTTTAAAGTAAAAAGAGGAGAAATTCACTGTTTAGTAGGTGAAAATGGTTCTGGTAAATCAACTCTAATGAAGGTTTTAAGTGGTGTTTATCCTTATGGAGAATACTCTGGAGATATAGTTTTTAATGGGACTGTACAAAAGTTTTCACATATAGCAGATAGTAAAAGGGTTGGAATTGTAACTATATATCAAGAACTTGCCCTTATACCTGAACTTACAGTATATGAAAATATATTTTTAGGACACGAAATAAAAAAAGGTAAGTTTATAGATTGGGAAGAGACAATCGTAAGGGCAAAGGAGATGCTAAAGAAGGTTAAGCTCAATATAAATCCTTCAATAAAAATTAAGGACCTTGGAGTTGGAATGCAACAGCTTGTTGAAATAGCAAAGGCCTTAAGTAAAGATGTAAAGCTATTAGTACTTGATGAACCGACAGCAGCCTTAAATGAGGATGATAGTGAAAATCTTCTTAAACTTATAAAAGAATTAAAGGAACACGGAGTAACTTGTATTTTAATATCCCATAAGCTAAAGGAAGTTTTAGAGGTTGCAGATTCAATTACAGTATTAAGAGATGGTAACACAATATGTACGCTTGATGCAAGCAAAGATAAGATAACAGAAAATATCATTATAAAACATATGGTTGGTCGTGAAATAGAGGATATTTATCCAAAGAGGAAAGTAAAGAACTTTGGCGACAAGGTACTTGAGGTTAAGAATTTAAGTGCTTATGATCCAAATTTAAGTAGAGAAATACTAAAGGATGTTTCCTTTAATGTAAGAAAAGGAGAAATAGTTGGTATTGCAGGTCTTATGGGTTCAGGAAGAACTGAACTTGCCTTAAGTATATTTGGAAATTCAAAGGGCTATAGAGTAAAGGGAGATATATTTGTAAATGGTGAAAAGAAGAGATTTTTAAAACCAAAGGATGCAATAAAGGCAGGAGTAGCATATGTAACTGAGGATAGAAAGGGAAATGGTTTGATTTTAATTGACGATATAAAATCAAACATCACCTTGGCAAATTTAAAGAGTTTATGTGAAAAGGGATTTATAAATCAAAATGAGGAAATAAAGGTGGCTAATGAATATAAGGCATCTTTGAGAATAAAGGCTCCAAGTGTGGAACAAAAGGTTGGAAATTTAAGTGGTGGAAATCAGCAGAAGGTTTCACTTGGAAAGTGGCTCTTTGCAAGACCTTATGTGCTTATACTTGATGAACCAACAAGAGGTATAGATGTTGGAGCAAAATATGAAATCTATACATTGATGAATGAACTTGTAAAGCAAGGAATGAGTATAGTTATGATTTCATCAGAACTTCCTGAAGTTCTTGGAATGAGTGATAGAGTATATGTAATGTCAGATGGAAGGATTGTTGGGGAATTGCCAATAGAAGAAGCGACTCAAGAAAAAATTATGGAACTTGCAACTAATTAGGAGGCGTGAATATGGATTTTATTAGGGAAGCAAAACAACTCTTAAAACAAAATATACGTGACTATGGTATGTATATAGCTTTGGCAGTTATAATGCTAATATTTACAATAAGGACTGGAGGGCTCTTTATTTCCTCAAGAAATATAAGTAACTTAATAAACCAAACTGGATATATTGCAGTTTTGTCTGTTGGTATGACTTTGGTTATTGTAATAAGACATATAGATCTATCTGTTGGATATGTTGCAGGCTTTTTAGGAGCACTTATTGCAATTTTACTTACAAAGTATGGTACTCCTGTTCCTGTAGCAATCCTTGTAGCATTGATATTAGGTTTACTGATTGGTCTTTTCAATGGATACTTGATTGCAAATGTTGGTATTCCAGCCTTTGTTGCAACACTTGCGGGTATGCTTGTGTTTAGAGGAGCACTTCTTCTTGCAACAGAGGGAACAGGAACAATAATAATACCAAACAAGAGCTTTAATGCAATTGGTAATGGATATATTCCAGATATTGCAAATATAAAGGGTGTCCACCTTTTAACTCTTATAATTGGTGCTTGTACAATTCTTTTCTATATTTATAGTGAATATAATACAAGAAAAAATAAGATAAAATACAACTTTGAGGTTATATCAAAACAGATGTTTATATTAAAACTAATATTCATTTCATCAATAATTGGATATGTTACTTGGATTCTTTCAGGATATAATGGTCTTTCTTGGACAGTAGTTATAGTGATAATTGTAGTTGCTGTTTATCATACAGTAACAACAAAAACATCCCTTGGAAGACATATTTATGCAGTAGGTGGAAACCCAGAGGCTGCAAAGTTAAGTGGTATTGATGTAAGCAAGATAACTTTAATAGTGTTTGGTTCAATGGGACTACTTGCTGCACTATCAGGAATTTTATATACAGCACGTTTGCAGTCAGCAACAACTACTGCAGGAACACTATTTGAACTTGATGCAATTGCAGCTGCCTATGTTGGTGGAGTTTCTGCAGCAGGTGGAGTAGGAAAGGTTACAGGTTCTATTGTCGGTGCACTTGTTATGTCTTCACTTATAAATGGTATGAACTTAATGGGAGTTGGTATATCCTATCAATACATTATAAGAGGAGCTGTTCTTGCAGCAGCAGTAATATTTGACGTAAAGACAAGAAATAAGAGCAAGTGATTTTGAGAAGTTCCCCCTTAAATTATACATTTTAAAGATCAAAAGGTAGAGGTTATTAGATAAATCAATAGCCTTTACCTTTTTATTTTATAAGCAGTTTATTTTTATATTTGCTTGTGTATTTAAATTTAACCAAAACTTAAATACAATTTAAAATTCAAAAAATATGTCGAAAATTTTAAATTGAAATAGAATTTTGACGGTGATACAATAAAAATATATATAAAGTTATACAAAATAAGAAAATAAAAGGAGGTATTGTCGAAATGAGAAAATATAAAAAAGGTAAGCTTAGAAATAAGCTAACCAGTCTTATTGTATTAATAGCAATAATTCCTCTTTTATTGGTTTCATTTATCCTTATAAATAACAGTATTAATCTTGTTGAAGAGAAGGTAAACAATTTAACAAAACAGATATCAGTTGAGAAGGTAGCATACATTGATTCATTAATTGATGTATCAAGGACAGCAATAGATTCGATTACTAAAAATGAAGGAATTTTATCTGGAAATAAGGAGAATATAGTATCAACATTAACAAACTACAAAACTTCAAATCCAAATTTCTTTCAAGTGTATATAGGAAATCAAAATAAAGAATTTACAATAATTCCTCAAAAGGAAATGCCAAAGGATTATGACCCAACTCAAAGACCTTGGTATAAAGATGCAACAAGTAATTTTGGAAACATAATAATTACAAAGCCATATAAATCAACTACAACTGGGTATATGATGGTTACAGTTGCAAAGGCCTTTAAATTGAATGATGGAACTGAGGCTGTTGCAGGAATAGATATAACTCTTGAGGCATTAATTGAGCATATAGTAAAAACAAAGGTTGGAAATACTGGCTATGCAGCACTACTACTTGAAGATGGTACAATAATAGCACATCCTAATAATGAGATGGTATTAAAAAATGTTGTAGATGAGTATGATTTTGGAAAAAGTATAGTTGAGAAAAAGAGTGGAAATCTGAAATACAAACTTAATGGAGAAAACAGAATAAGTGGATTAGAACAATCAAAGCTTACAAAGTGGATTGTTGTCTCAACAATGAATGAAAGTGAATACAGAAAAGAATTAAATGCAAGTATTATTAAGGTAATTTTAATACTAATTTTAACCTTGATTACAATAATAGTAATAGGTTATTACTTATCAAGCCAGATTACAAAGCCTTTAACTTATTTATCAGGATTAATGAAGAAGGCAGAGGCGGGAGATTATACAATAGAAGTTGAAGTAGATCAAAATAATGAAATTGGTGATATTCAAAGTAGCTTTAAGAGTATGGTAGAGTCACAAAAGAATATGATTAAGGAAATTATAGATAGTGCCCACGATGTTTTAAGCCAATCAGAGGGATTATCTTCAATATCAGAAGAGATGGCATCTTCATCAGAGGAACTTGCAAAAACTATTCAACAGGTTGCAGAGGGTTCATCTTCTCAAGCAAATGATTTGCAGGATATAGTTATGCTAATGGAGGATTTATCAAATAAGATTGAAAACCTTTATGGAGAGTTAAAAAATGTAAAGGTTGAAACAGATAATGCAACAGAAAAGGCTAAATCAGGCAAGGGAGAAATAGAAAGATTAGTAAAATCCATTAATGAAATTCAAAAATCTTTTGAAGTAGTTGTTGATAAGGTTAATAACTTAACAAAATCAGTTAAAGAAATCAACAACATAACAAATGCTATAAATACTATTTCAGAACAGACTAATCTACTTGCTTTAAATGCAGCAATTGAGGCTGCACGTGCAGGTGAGGCAGGAAGAGGTTTTGCAGTAGTTGCAGAAGAAGTTAGAAAGCTTGCAGAGGAATCTAAAAAGTCTACAGCAGAGATAACACAGCTTATAAATTCTATTCAGATGGATGTTCAGGAGGTTATAAATTCATCTAACAATGTGAATAATTTGGTTAAGGATCAGACTAATGTAGTTGAAAAAACAGTTGTGGCTTTTGGGGATATTTTAAAGTCTGTTGAAAAGGTTTCACCACTTATTGATAACACATATAGAGAAATGAATGTAATGGAAAAGGCAAAGAATGATGTGCTTCAAAAGGCAGAAGGCGTTACAGCAGTTGTTCAAGAAAATACAGCGGCATCTGAGGAGGTTGCTGCATCTTCAGAGGAACTTTCAGCCTCTTCAGAGGAAGTTGCATCAACAGCACAAAGCTTAAGTTCAATGGCAAATAATTTAGTTAATGCTGTAAAGAAGTTTAAAATTGAATAAAAAGTACAGACGAAAAAGAAATTTTTACCTTATATTGCTCTGTTGCCCTTGACAAATTATATCTATTTGTTATCATAAAATTTAAGAAATTAATATTTGTGCTATGAGAGGAAGGAGTAGCTGAATACGTTGCTTTTAGCGAACCGAGGAGGGTGAAAGCTCGGTAGTAACCTTCAGTGAAGGGCAGCCTTGAGCACTACCTTAGAGCTGGGCATTATGCCAATAAGGGTGGAACCGCGGAAGTAAACCTTTCGTCCCTTGCCGGGATGAAGGGTTTTTGTTTTGGAAAAAATTAAAATAAAGGAGGTCTAAAAATGGCAGTTGAAAAGACAATGGATAAGATTGTTTCCCTTTGTAAAACAAGAGGTTTTGTTTTCCCAGGTTCAGAGATATACGGAGGTCTTGCCAACACTTGGGACTATGGTCCACTTGGGGTTGAGTTTAAGAATAATGTAAAGAGGGCTTGGTGGAAGAAGTTTATACAGGAGAGCCCATATAATGTAGGATTAGACTCAGCAATTCTTATGAATCCTGAAGTTTGGGTTGCATCAGGACACGTTGGAGGCTTTTCAGACCCTCTTATGGACTGTAAAGAGTGTAAAACAAGATATAGAGCAGATAAACTAATAGAAGATTTTATGAAAAATCAAGGTGTTGATAATCCAATCGTTGATGGTTGGAGCAACGAAAAGATGAAGCAGTATATAGATGAAAATGGGATAGCTTGTCCTGAATGTGGAGCAAAGAACTTCACAGACATAAGACAATTTAACTTAATGTTCAAAACATATCAAGGTGTAACAGAAGATTCAAAGGCACTTGTTTATTTAAGACCAGAAACTGCACAGGGTATATTTGTAAACTTTAAGAATGTTCAAAGAACAACAAGAAAGAAGTTGCCTTTTGGTATAGGACAAATAGGAAAGTCCTTTAGAAACGAAATAACTCCAGGTAACTTTACATTTAGAACAAGAGAATTTGAACAAATGGAACTTGAATTCTTCTGTAAACCAGGAGAGGACTTAAAGTGGTTTGAATACTGGAAGGAATATTGTAAAAACTGGCTACTTAGCCTTGGTATGAAGGAAGAAAACATTAGATTAAGAGACCATTCAAAAGAAGAGCTATCTCACTACAGCAATGCTACAACAGATATAGAATATAAATTCCCATTTGGTTGGGGAGAACTTTGGGGAATTGCTGATAGAACAGACTTTGACCTAAAGCAACATATTAATCATTCAGGTGAAGACCTTGTTTACTTTGACCCAGAAACAAACGAAAAGATTGTTCCATACTGTATTGAGCCATCTGTTGGTGCAGACAGAGTAGCCCTTGCCTTCTTAATCGATGCTTATGATGAAGAAGAATTAGAGGGTGGAGATGTAAGAACAGTTTTAAGACTTCATCCAGCTCTTGCTCCATTTAAGGCTGCTGTATTACCACTTTCTAAGAAACTTTCAGACGAGGCAGTTAAGGTATACGAAATGCTAAGCAAGAAGTTTATGGTTGACTTTGATGAAACAGGAAGTATAGGTAAGAGATATAGAAGACAGGATGAAATAGGTACTCCATTCTGTATAACATTTGACTTTGATTCTCTAAATGATAACTCAGTTACAATAAGAGATAGAGATTCAATGACTCAAGTTAGAATACCAATAAGCGAAGTTGCAAAATATATAGAAGAGAGATTAGAATTCTAAAGAGGTGTAATATATGGAAATAGATGCAAAGGCTCTTGTTCTAATGAAGAGGGAAAATGGAGTTCTTCAGGAGGAACTTGGAAGCTATGAAATTGAAGAGGGATTAAATTTAGTCTATAAGGCATATGTTGAAGACAATAAGGTCTATCTTTTCCTTACAACTAAGGATGATGTTTCTGATGAGGAGTTTACACAAATATATGATATGTACCAAGTAGAAAGGTACAGCCAAAAGGGATACAATGTAGAGGAGATAGACGATGAATACAACCCAATGTGGTGTGTTGAAATTGATTATGTAGATGACCACGAGGAGATGGAAGAGAGATTAAACGAGGTAATATCATTCCATAATGATGAGATGAATAGGATATATGAAGAAATAAGATAAGAGTAGCCCACCTTCCAAAAAGGTGGGCTACTTTTTAATTATATTGCAATAATAAAAGGATAGTTCTATAAAAATCAATTATATAGTTCTAAAAAAAAGGTTTATTGCTTTATCTAATTGTTTACTTATACTCAAAACTCTTTTATCTTTTGTTCCATAGAGGAGAATATTTTCATCCAATAAAGTACGAAGTCTATTAATTTCTGATTTTAAATTTTCAATTTTTTCTTGCTTATCTTTTACCATATTTTTTATTATCTCCATATACCCTCCTCCTTGTAAAACTTTGAATACAACAATTCGAATTTTTAAAACAAATTATTAAAAGATGCAGCAATAGATAAAAATATTTAACATCATTGTAAAGATATTAACAAAATAGTAATATACAATTTGTTGATTAATGTCAAATTAAAACGGTTTACAGAAATTTGTGTCATATGATATAATCTGATTTGTTGTTTTAATTTATTTATTTAATATGCTAAAAAAATATATTAAAATTAAAAAGATTTTAACAATAAAATACTAATTAATGAGGAGGGTTTTTGATGGAAAGAGGGAATAGTAAAAGGAGTAAAAACTTTCTAAAAAACATTAAGATGTTTTCTCTTATACTAATTCTAATTGCCTTTATGGGAACTTCGTTAATTGGTATTTCGTTATTGGGAATTAATAATATGAAGGTTTTAAGTGGGGATATGAATAACCTTTATAATGAAAGAATGTTACCATCACTTGAATTAAAACTCATAGAGACTGAGTTTTATAAGATAAGACTATCCTTAGCACAAATGGTATATTCCAATAAATATAATGAATCATTAGAACAAAATATAAATAAACAAAAAGAAAATATTGATAAGATACTTGAACACTATAGAAATACTAAAATGAATGAAGAACAAAAGAAGATGCTTGTTGAAGTAGAAGGTGCATATAATGCATATATGGATAATGCAAAACTACTAATCAATAAATTAAAATCTGGTCAAACAATATCTGAAGAAGATCTTCAAAATTTAAGAATTTTAATTACAAACATTCAAAATGCAATAACTACATTAGTTGAAAAGAACGCCACTGAAGCAACAGGAGCTGTTGATAGAGCTAATCTGTTATATGCTAAATCAAGGAGTATAATGTTTGGTATTTCTTTAACAATGTTAATTTTATCAGCATTTTTAGCATATTTGGTTACAAAATTATTGAAAAATTCAATGGCACAAATAAATTATGTAGCAGAAAAGTTAAGCCAATATGACTTTACAGTAGAACTTGATGTAGAAGGTAAAAATGAATTTATTGAAATGAATAAATCATTAGCTTTAGTTATAGATAATATGAAAAAAGCATTGGCTGAAATAAAAGAAAATACAGAAACATTAAGTGCAAGTTCACAGGAACTATCAGCAACATCAGAGGAGATGGCATCATCATCACAGGAACTTGTAAGAACAATGGAACAGGTGGCAGAAGGTGCTACATCACAGGCAAACGACCTACAGGATATAGTGAATCTAATAGCAGATTTAACATCTAACATAGAGAATGTATATACTGAACTTAGAAATGTAAAAACTGAAACAGATCATACAACAGATAAGGCAAACATAGGTAAGAGAGAAATGGACAAGCTTGTAAAATCAATAGAGGAGATAAAAAATGCCTTTGAGGTTGTTGTAAATAAAGTAGGAACGCTAACAGAGTCAGTAAAAGAAATAAATAATATAACAAATGTGATAAATACAATATCAGAACAGACAAACTTACTTGCCCTAAATGCAGCAATAGAGGCAGCACGAGCAGGTGAAGCAGGACGAGGTTTTGCAGTAGTTGCAGAAGAGGTTAGAAAGCTTGCAGAGGAATCTAAAAAATCTACAGCAGAGATAGTTGAGCTTGTAAATTCAATACAAAAGGACACAGAAGAAGTAATAAAGACATCAAATGAAGTAGAAAGCTTTATAAAGTCACAAACAAATGCAGTTGAAAATACAGTAAAATCCTTTGCAGATATATTAGATTCAGTAGAAAACATAGCACCGCTTATGAATAGAACATATGAAGGAATGGATGAAATAGTAAAATCAAAGGATGAGGTTTTACTGAAGGTAGAAGGAGTAAGTGCCATAGTAGAAGAAAACACAGCAGCATCAGAGGAGGTTGCAGCATCATCTCAAGAGATTTCAGCATCAACAGAAGAGGTTGCTGCAACAGCACAGACATTAAGTGCTATGGCTATGGATTTGGCTAATATTGTAAGTAGATTTAAGTTTGAATGATAAAAAGTGCCATATATCTTATGGCACTTTATTTTTGTACAAAAAATTACATATATCTACATTTGTCGAAAATATTGTAAAAATGTTGAAAAATGTGTATATTAGTAATAGATAGAATATAAATTCAAAAAGGGTGGTTGCTATGAGTAACAAGAGAGAGAGTAATAGTTTAATAAATTCATATAAATTAATAGGAAAACCTCTGCTCATAGTAGTACTTTTGATAGTATCTATTACAATATATACAACATTTATATTAAATAAAATAATTATTAATAAGAGTAAAAATTATTTAATTACATTATCAAATCAAATTACACTTGGAATAGAAAATGAAATAAATGCATTAGACATTATAAATAGCTTTGTAGAAGATAAGATAATATCGACTGGAAAATATGTTTCAGATTTAAAATACATGTCTAATGCAGTTTTAAAAAATATAGCTTTAGAACAAAGTGTATTTGAGATAAATGTATTTTCTTTAAAAGGAGAGATAATATATTCTAATATAGACCAATATGTTGGATTTAAAGTACCTGAATACCATCCTTTAAATGAATTTTTAATGCTTGGATATACTGAATGGTTGGAGGAGGCAATTAGAAAAGACCAAGAATCTGATAGATTTTTAAGATATGGTTATGTAAAAAGAAAAGATGGTAAAATAGTTCAAGTTGGTCTGCTGGCAAATGATATAAATAACTTAAGGGGTAGAATGAATTATAGTAAAAACATAGAGAGACTAATAGAAGAAAATAAATTAAGCTTTTGTTCATTATATGACTTGGATTTTAATAAATTTTATCATTATGGTATAGATGATTCTAAAATACTTAATAAAAATGTAATTAGCAATAAAATAAAAAATCAAAATTACTGGTTAGATAAAGAAAATGATATGATAATATACGTTTCAAGTATAAAAAATAGTCAAAAAAACATAAGAAAAGACAAGTTTATTTATGGATATATGGTTATTGGAATATCGGTTAGTGATGTTAAAGAAATAATAGTTACTAATATTGCTTTTTCGACTACTATAATATTTTTTATTTTGATTGCAGCAGTATTGATAACTAAATTTAGATTGATTGTACCATTTAATAATTTGAAAAATGAATTAGATAAAATAAAATTAGAAGATGATGTTGAAGAATACCTCAATATTAAAGAAGATGATGCCTTTAGAAATTTAAAGATTTATATCAACAGTTTATTAAAAAGAATTTACCAGTATATAAAGGATATAAATGAAAACAGACAAGAACTTGAAGCTTCAAATGAAGAATTAAGTGCAGCATTAGAACAGCTTGTTGCCTACGAAGAAGAAATTCAGGATAAATATGATGAAATTAAAAAATATATAAAAGAGTTAGAGGAGACTAAAGAAGAGATAAAATATATTGCCTATAATGATTATCTTACCGGATTACCAAATAGGGCAAGTTTACAAAAAGAACTTAAATTAGAATTAGAAAAAAACTCCGAGGGATGCATATTATTATTGGATTTAGATAATTTTAAGAACATTAATGATACATTAGGTCATATTTATGGAGATGATGTTTTAGTTGATATATCAAAAATATTTAAAAAAATAGAAAAAGACTATGATGGATTAAGATTTTACAGGATGGGTGGAGATGAATTTATAGCTACTTATAATTGTATAAATGATGTAAAAGTAGAGTCTTTAGTAAAAGAAATAAAAAATAGAGTTATAGATTATGCAAAGAGTAAAGGCATAAATATATCAACAAGCATAGGTATAGCATTATATCCAAAAGATGGTATATTAATTGAAGAGCTATTAATGAAGGTTGATATGGCTATGTATGAGGCAAAGGAAAAGGGTAAAAATACATATGTTTATTTTAATGTTAAAATGCAGGATTCTATTAAAGAGAGAACATATATAGAAAACAAATTAATAGAGTCACTTAAGTTAAATAATTTTGAGATGTTGTATCAGCCTATATATGATATAAAAACAGAAAAAATTGTATCATTTGAAGCACTTTTAAGAATAAAAGGTTTTAATATATCACCAGCTAAGTTTATACCTATTGCAGAAAAGAGCAATTTAATAGTTGATATAGGTAATTGGGTAATAAAAAATGTTATAGTGCAAATCAAAGAATGGATAGATTTAGGAATAGATGTGAAGCCAGTTTCAATTAATCTATCTGTAAAACAGTTTGTTGATGGAACTTTTTTAAGCATATTAAAAGAGTATATTGATAAATTTAATATTCCAACTAACCTAATACAACTGGAAATTACTGAAAGTTTACTTTTGGAAAAAAACGAATACACTATTCAAAAACTAAAAACTTTAAAAGATTTAGGTATTACAATAATATTAGATGATTTTGGAACGGGTTATTCTTCTTTGAGCTATTTAACTTATATTCCTGTTGATAGGATTAAATTAGACAAGTCTTTAAATGATAGATTTTTAAATAGGCACAATATAGAAACAATAAAAAATATTATTGGCTTAATAAAAAGTTTAGATTTACTTGTTACAGCAGAAGGGATTGAGAATAGAGAGCAAGTTGAAATATTAAAGGAAATAGGATGTGACAATGTTCAAGGGTATGTTTTTTCAAAACCATTAAATGCAAATGATTTGTTAACCGTGTTTAAAAATGAAATATAAAAGATGAAAAAGAGGACTGGTTTTTGTATTACCAGCCCTCTTTTTTATTAAAAATATTATTTAAGTTAAATACTATTACAATAAATTAATCAAAATTTTACACAATATTACACATATTTTAGACAAAAAAATACAAATTTTTTCATAAATTGTTGCTATATTAAAAATAAAGCGTGGTGAAAAAATGATTATAAAAGAATTATTATCCAAAGAAATGCAGAAATTGAATAAAATGATAGAAAAGAAGGATAAATACTCAAACGAAGATATTCTAAAGCAGAGTCAGTTGGTAGATAGGTTGATAGTTGATTTTATGAAGAAAACAAGTAAGTAGGGTAAGTAAAAAGGCAAAACA
>JAOAAJ010000052.1 GCA_026418935.1 Caloramator sp.
TGTCTATTAATAAAATTCATACACTTTTTAAACATTGCCAATCTCCACCTTGTCATAAAATTCTCAATTTTCATTATATCATAAAAACAATATATTTTTATACTATTATATGTAAAAATAAAAGAGTAGTAAGCCTTTTTACAGCTTACTACTCTAAATACATTAATTTACTTTTTTGCTTCTACAGTAAAATTATATTTTCTATTTCTTATTGTATCCACTACCAAATCCTCTTCTCATTCCTTGTCCTAATCCTGCACCATTTCCCATTCCTCTACCTTGACCATTGCCAAAACCTACACCATATTTTTGACCAAGTCTTTGTGATCCTGTTCCATCACAATTTGCCATATTGTTTTTTATTGAGTTTAAAATTTTATCTGCCTCTGCTTGAGTTAATTTTCCTTCCTTTACTCTTTGATCTAATATCTCTTTTTTGTTCTTTAACATTTCATTCTTAAATTCTTCAAGTTTTCCTGCTTCCTTTGCTATTGTTCCATATGTTTTTCCTTGTGCTCTCTCTTGATATAGAGTTTCTACTGTTTTTCCTGTTAGCTTTGAAACTATATCAACTGGTCTTGTTGCTGCATAAGCAAGTGATGCTGTTGATACTACTCCTGCTATTAAAAGTCCAAATGCTATCTTCTTCATTTTCATATTAATCTACCTCCTAAAAAATTTAATTGATTTATCTTATACTTTGATTATATTTATAAAGTGTGATTTAATTATGTGAGTTTTGTGTAGATTTTGTGAAGTTCATTTTATTTTTTGGTATTATGTATTAATATATAGTTAAAACAGTATTAGGGGGTATATTATGAGCAAAATACTGCTTGTTGAAGATGAAGATAAATTAAGACGTGTTTTAAAACTATATCTTGAAAACGAAGGATATAATGTGGATGAGGCAAAGGATGGTGAAGAAGCTATAACTCTTTTCTCACCCCTTACACATTCACTTGTTATACTTGATGTTATGCTTCCAAAACGCGATGGATGGAGTGTTTTAAGAACAATAAGAAAGGAAAGTGATGTTCCTGTTATAATGTTAACTGCCCGTGGCGAAGAGGATGATAAATTATTTGGATTTGACCTTGGAGTTGACGACTATGTTGTAAAACCAGCAAGCCCAAGAGAAATAGTTGCAAGAACTCGTGCTATTCTAAAAAGAGTCAAAAAGGCAGATGAATCTGAAGAAATAATTATTGATAAATCCGCAAGAGAGGTTAAAGTTAACGGTAATACTATAGATTTAACATTAAAGGAATTTGAACTGCTTCTATACCTATATGAACATAAAAATATTGCAATATCAAGGGAACAAATACTTGATGCTGTTTGGGGCTATGAATACTTTGGAGACTTAAGAACAGTTGATACTCATATAAAAAACATAAGAGAAAAACTTGGTGAATATAGAGATTATATTCAAACAGTACGAGGGTTTGGATATAAATTTGAGGTGAAAAAATGAAGGGAATAAGATTTAAATTAATTATATATACAAGCCTACTTATGATTATTCTTTTAATATTCAATGTGCTTATTCAAAGCAACATATTAAATAGATACTATTCTAATACAGAAAAAGATAAGCTTATTTCATATGCACAAATTATAGAAAAAAATCTTTTAAACCCTAAAGAACTTACATCTGAAATAGAGAGAATATCAAGCACTTTAAATGCAAAAATATCAATTTATGATAGTAATGGAAATATTATCTTCAAAGAATATTCACATATGATGGGTATGACTGGTAAAATAATGAACATTGAAAAAAGCTTTTTAGGAAATGTTTTAGATGGGCAAATAATATATAGAACAGATGAAGTTATGCTAAGGCAGAGCAAGATTATTTCCCTTGGATATCCTGCTAAGTTAAATGGTAATCTATTTGCTATTTTTATTCATATACCTACAGTTGAAATAAATAATACCATATCTAATATATCAAAACAGTTTTCTTATCTTTTATTTATTGCAATGGCTCTATCCTTTGTTGGAGCATACTTAATAAGTAGTAAGTTTACAAAACCAATCATAGAAATAAATAGTGCCGCTAAGAAAATATCAAGTGGAGATTATAATGTAAGGCTAAATATAAATACTAATGACGAAATAGAAGAACTATCAAAAACTATAAACTCTATGGCAGAAAACCTATCTAAAACTGAAAAATTAAGGCGAGATTTTATAGCAAACGTAACACACGAATTTAGAACTCCACTTGGAATAATTAAAGGCTATGCTGAAGCACTTTATGACGATATTGTTCCAATAGAAGAAAGAAAGGAATATATACAAGATATAATTGAAGAGGTAGAGAGATTAAATAAACTTGTAAATGAAAACCTTGAGCTATCTAAAATTGAATCGGGAAATATCAATTTAAAGTTTGAAAAAGTAAATCTATATGATTTATTAAATGATATAGTAGATAAAGTCAAAATAATTAAAGGCAATAGAAGTATTATAATAAATGGACAAAATATTACAATAAATGGAGATAGAGACTATCTTGAAATGGCAATATTAAACATAGTATCAAATTCTATAAAACATACAAAGGATGATGGAACAATTGAAATAAGTTTACGCAATGAAGATAAACCTACTGTTATTATAAAAGATGATGGTGAAGGGATAGAAGAAAAGCATCTTCCTTATATTTTTGAGAGGTTTTACAGAGTTAAGGAAAAAGGAGTTGGAGGTCTTGGGCTATCAATTGCAAAGGAGATAGTTAAACTTCATAATGGAAGCATACAGGTTAAAAGTAAAGTTGGTGAGGGAACTACTTTTATAATACAGTTTAAATAAAGCCACCCAAAACGGGTGGCTTTATCATATCACTACAACACTAACCTCTACATCCCTATCCTTTGAAAGTAATACAGTATTATTATATACATCAACCTTAATTTCTTCACCTTCTAACAAATGTACCTTTACTGAATTCTTTTCAACCACAACTTTAATCAAACGCCCTTTATAATTTACTCTAAAGGAATATTTTCTCCATTTATCAGGTATTATTGGATTAAAGTTTACCCTATCATTATATACTCTAAATCCTCCAAATCCAAAAACAATTCCCATCCAAGAGCCTGCCATATTTGCAGCGTGTATTCCATCCTTTGTATTTCCGTGGTGGTCATCTAAATCCATTCTTGCTGTTCTCATAAAGTAATCATATGCCTTATCCTTATATCCAATATCACAGGCTACAATGCTAAAGATGCAAGGTGATAGGGATGAGTCGTGGGTTGTTACCTTTTCGTAGTAGTCATAATCCCTCTTCTTCTGCTCCTTTGAAAACTTTTCACTGTGCAAAAATAATGCAAGAACCCAATCTGCCTGCTTACATACCTGATGTCTATAAATAACAAGTGGATGATAATGTAGAAGAAGAGGATATTTATCCTTTGGTGTATTTTCAAAATCCCAAACCTTTTTGCTTAAAAAGGTATCATCCTGTGGATGTATCTTTAAGTTCTCATCATAAGGTATATACATACTATCAGCAGCTTTTTTCCATTCATCTACTTCATTATCCTCTAAATAGATTTTTCTCTTTAAATCATCGAACCTTTCTTCATACTTATTTTTCAACATTTGAGCAACTTCATAGGCAAAATTTAGATGTTCCTTTGCCATTATGTTTGTATATGCATTGTTGTTTACCATTGCTGTATATTCATCTGGTCCAGTTACTCCATCTAAACAAAAACCTTTTCCCTCAACATAGTGACCTAAATCCACAAAAACTCTTGCAGTTTCAAATAGAATTTCTGCACCACAATTTAGCATAAATTCCACATCGCCTGTCGCTTCAAAATATCTCTTTATTGCAAAGGCAATGTCTGCATTGATATGATATTGTGCTGTTGAGGCTAAAAAGTATGCAGAACATTCTTCTCCATTTATTGTTCTCCATGCATAAAGTGCACCCTTTTTATGGGATAATTCCCTTGCTCTTTCTCTTGCCTTATCAAGGGTATTGTACCTATACTCAAGAAGCTTTCTTGCAACATAAGGCATTGTATAAGTAAACAGAGGAACTATATACATCTCTGTATCCCAAAAATAATGTCCTTCATATCCTTCTCCAGTTAACCCCTTTGCACCTATGTTTGTTATTCCATCTTTGCCTGTTGACTGTAGAATATGGAACATATTAAACCTAATTCCTTGTTGTAGAAGTTCGTCTCCCTCTATCTCTACATCTGCTCTATACCAAAAATCCTCCATATACCTTTTTTGTACCATCTTTAATTCTTCATAGCCTAATTCTAAAACTTCACTTTTTATATTGTCCTTTATTTCTCCTAATCTATTCTCTTCATACTCCCTTGAGTTTACAAATACTATATACTTTGTAAGTTCAATCTCCTTCTCCTTTTTGCCCTCAACATCGTATATAAATCCAAGCTTATATTCTTCATCTAAATATTGTCTATTATATTTAATATCTTCATTTAATTTTTCAGTGACTGAACATATTAACTTTAATTTAGATTTTTTTGTTGTAGAATAAACTTCATATCCCTTTTCATCTATAAATCTCTTATCTATATTAAAGGCTCTTCCAATAATACCTGAACCAACCCTTGGGTCGTCCTCTGCTGTTAAATTTTTTACATCTAAGTTCATATATGAATATATATTTATATTTCCATCAAAATTTAGAGGTTTTATTTTTAATTTAACTAAAGCTACATTTTTAATTTTAAAGCTTGCAAATCTTTCAAAATTAAGCTCTATTTCTTTTCCTGATTTAGTCTTCCATACTACTCTTCTTTTTAATACAGCCTCCTTTAAGTCAAGTATCCTTTCATATTCTAAAATATTTGAATCTAACATATTAAATTCTTCATCATCAATTTTTATCTTTATAACCTTTGGATTAAATACATTTAGCATTGTTTGGCCTATTTCTGGAAAGGCATAGGCCTTTTCACCATATTTTATTTCGTGGGTTTCATAAAAACCATTTATAAAAGTTCCTTCTATCGAATTTTTCCTATCAAGTCCCTCTTCAAAACTTCCTCTTAGGCCTATATATCCATTTGCTACTGTAAATAGTGTTTCATTTACAATATTATTTTCTATACTAAATTCCTTCTCTATTATTTTCCATTCATCAACAGCTATATTGTTTCTTTCCCTTTGCATTACCCAATCTCTCCTTTGTATAAATTTAGCTATTTCTACTTTTTTATTTTTGTACTAGATTTTCTCTCTACCAATTCAAAATCCATAACAATGTTCTTAGGTGCTTCTTCTCCATTTATAAGTTTTAAAAGAGTTTCCATCCCTTTTCTTCCCATATCATATCGTGGTTGCTTAATTGTTGTTATTGAAGGATAAAAATATTCAGCAAGCTCAATTCCATCAAAACCAACTATAGATATATCCTCTGGTATTTTAAATCCCATCTGCATAGCACAGGATGCAGCACCAACTGCCATAGTATCAGATGCTGCAAATATTGCTGTAGGTTTATCTTTAAGCTTAATAATATTTTTCATTGCCTCATATCCACTTTTAAATTTATAATTGCCATAAAAAATAAGATTTTCATCAAATTCGATATTACTTTCCTTTAATGCTCTTTTATAACCTTCAAGTCTTGGTATTCCTGCATTAGGATCATTTTTCATCCCTGCAATCATAGCAATTCTTTTATGCCCCAATTTTATTAAATATCTAACTGCTTCATACGCTGCTATTTCATTATCAATTATTACATTATGGAATTCACCTTCTTCATCTTTAGTTGAAACTAAAACAATTGGTATTCCTACTTTTTTCAGTTCCTTTTTTAAATTTTTACTAACAGTATTACTAATAAAAAGTATGCCATCTGCTTTTTTTTCCTTTATTATATTAAGGGCATCCTTCTCCTTTAATAACTTTAAATCAGTATTAAAAAGAATTATTGTATAATTATAGTCCTTAGCAACATCCTCTATACCCCTAACTATTTCAGGATAAAATGCACTTGATATATCTGGAATTATTACACCTATTGTCTTGGTAGAATTGATCTTTAAACTTCTTGCAATAGCATTAGGCTTATAGTCAAGTTCCTCTATAGCCTCTAATACTCTTTTTCTAATATTTTCTGATACTGAAGGATGATTATTAATTACCCTTGATACAGTACCAACACCTACATTTGCTTTTTTTGCTACATCTTTTATTGTTGCTACCACTTTATCACCCTCTTGGAAACGTTTCATTGTTTTTATGTTATCATAATTTTATGATAATTTCAATAATTAAACTTTTTTCTTAATAAAAAAGTTTATAAAAATAAAAAGGTGGCTTAGTGCCACCTATTCAACTACAACTGCTGTACCTGAAGCTGTAACCATTAGCATACTTCCTGACTGTCCTAACACTTCATAATCAATATCAACGCCAACAACAGCATTTGCCCCTACAGCTTGTGCTCTTTGTTTCATCTCATCAAGTGCCCTATCCCTTGCATATAATAGTTCCTCTTCATAAGTAGATGAACGTCCTCCAAAAATATCCGAGAGTCCTGCCATAAAATCCTTTACAAAGTTTACACCACTTATAACCTCACCAAACACAATACCCTTATACTCTACTATTTTCTTTCCCTCTATTGAAGGAGTAGTTGTGATTATCATATTTTATCCCCCTTTTTAAATTATTTACAACCTGCACAGCTTGAACAGCTTGATTTTACTGGCCTTAAGGACGTTATAATAAATCCCTCTTTAGGCTCTAAAACATAATCTATCTTTATTCCATCTGAATATCTTAAAACATTTTCATCTGCAAAGTATGTAATATCTCCAACTTTTTCTGTTATATCACCTTCCTTTATATCATCAAAAGCAAGCCCAAACTTTGCACCGTGGCACGCAATTGCCTCTACATAAATTCTTAATTGATTTTTTTCATTATAGGTTTTAATTTCCTCCTTTATTTTATCCTCCGCTAATTTTGTAACTTGAACCTCCATTTTAACACCTCTTCTATTTATAGTTTTTATCTAACCACGTCTGAATATATTTAATGTATTTCACAAAATCTTCAAGTTTGTTTCTTAGTACATCTATTATTATCTCTTCATCCACTTTTAAATAATCGTGAACTAAAATGTTTCTAAAGGAGGCCATCCCCACTATATCCTTTGCAAACTTTTCTGGAATTACACCTATTTTATGCAAAGTAAGAATGGTTTCTCTATAACTATCAGGTTTATCTAATTCAGTTGTAGATATTATTATATTTGCAATATCTATTACACATTCAACTGATATTTGCAAACCTCTTTCAATACCCCAATATCTTAACATATCTTCTTTTAAGTTTTCTTTGTTAACTTCAAAGGAAACCTGTTTAAGTAACAATAAGTTCTTTTGAAGTTCTCTTATTTTATAATTTATCAAATCAACTATATTCTTTGTCATTGAGCATACCCCACTTTTCTTTAAAGGTAATATCCATAATTTGCTTTTGTCTTTCTCTAAAAAACTCCATATCCATATATTCATCCATTGTTTTTGATTCAAATATTACTTTTTCATACTCAGAAGCCATATAAACAATTTTACCGTATTTTATAACTTGAAATTTTAATATTGAGTTAGCATCATTTAAAATAACAACATCTATATCATCTCTATTAAAGATACCTACTAATTCTGAAATTAGATTTAATTTATCATAGAAATTATATTGTCCTAATAAAAATGCAATATCAAGATCACTGTTTTTAGTATTTGTCCCCTTTGCATATGAACCAAATATGTAAACAAGCTTAATATCAAACTGTTCAAGTAAAATATTAATTTTATTATTAATACACTCTACAACCTCATTTAAGTCCTTTTGTTTCATAATTTCACCCTTATATATTTTATTTTGCTTCCAAACGTGTTATTATAATTTATTATACATTACTAAAAAATAATTACAATAAGGATGGTGCTACATTTGAGACTTTGGGGAAAAATATACAAAAATAACAAATTAATAAAACACGAAGAAGCAGAATTTAAAAATGGATGTGATTATCAGGAGAACCTTAAAATGTGTATAACAGAAATATGTCAAAAGCTTGATATACAAAAGCCCTATTGGCTTCCTAAAAACCTTGAAGAATATAATAAGTATTCTAAAACATCCTTTAAACAGGATAATTTTATTGAGGAGATTGATTTTGATTATTTTGAAATAGTTGAACTTGAAGAGGAGTTGAGGTAATCAACTCCTTTAAATTTAAATTTTTGAATATTTCCTCATTAAAACGTTTGCACATTAATCAAAATTTTAATATAATTAATTTATAAACATTACTTTTTTGCACTTGCAGGGGGGAGAATTTCTATGAAACTACAAATTAGGATAAAAAAACCTATATTTAAACCAATTAATTTTAAGAAGCTTTTTAACTTTTCATCGCTTAAACGTTTAAAACAAGCAGATTCAAAAACTAAAATGAAACACAGCTTTAGATTAAAACTTATACTCATATTGTGCCTAATATCAATCTTACCTATGCTTATTGTAGGAACTATGCTTAATAAGAAATCAATTGATATAACTAAAAATGACGCCTTTAAAAATCTTGAAAATATGCAGTCTTATACATCAAATAACCTATCAAAAACAATTAACCAATATATGAATATAGCATATATTTTGACAACCAACGACATAATTAAAAACTATACATATACTCTACAAACACAACCAAATGACGATATGCAAAATTACTTAAATAATACAATGACATCATATTTAAATAATCTTAACGGATTAAATGCTGTTTTAATTACTAATAAAGACGGAAAAGTAATTGCACAGCCTAATACAACAACAGGACTAAAATCACTAAAGGAAGCTGATTTATCTAATTATGAATTCTTTAAAAACGTTAAGCACCAGACAAAGCCTATAATTTCTACAGCAATACTTGATAATAATTTTACTCAGCCATCTGTTGTTATTTCAGCACCTATTAAAAGTATTTATGGAGATTTTGCAGGTGCACTAATCTTTTCAGTAGACTTACAAAAGCTATCAAGCAGATACATCGAAGAAGTTAAGCTTGGTAAAAATGGATATTTATTTGTATTACAAAAGGATGGAACTACTATAGTTCACCCTGATAAAAAGGAGATAATGAACAAAAATATATCATCTACTGAATATGGTAAAAAAATATTAAATAATAAAAATGGTGAAATTGAGTTTGATTTTAATGGAGAAAAATATATTGGTTACTTTAGTACAAATGACTTTTTAGGTTGGAAGTTCTCATCTGTTATGCCCTACAGTGAACTTCTTACTATTAGTAATTCAATTAAACAAACAACAATTTTAGTTATACTTCTAATTTTAATAATTCTTCCTATACTTGTTTACTTTGCAACAAGATTAGTAACAAAACCTCTTAATGCAATAGCTGGAACAATGAAGCACGTTTCAGAGGGAGATTTAACTGTAAATATTCCAATCCATAGAAATGATGAATTTGGGTATATTGCTCAAAATATTAATTCTGTATTAGATACTATGCAGAGCTATATTTTAGAAATAAAGAAAACATCAGAAAAAATATTTACAGTATCAAATACATTAAATACTTCATCAAATACAATGCTTATTGCATCAGATGAAGTAGCAACTGCAATTGAGGATGTGTCAAAGGGTGCTCAGCAACAGGCTGCTGATTTATCTGATGTTGTAACTCAACTTCAAGACTTTACAAACGAATTAAACAACATACTTAAAAACCTTTCAAATGTAAGCAACAAAACAAATGAAACTGAAAAGAAGGCAAGTGGTGGTAAAGAAAAAATATCAAACCTTATAGGATATTTTGAAGAAGTTTTAACTGCTTATAAGCTTGTTATATCAAGGTTTAGCGAGCTTGCTGATAAAATAAAAAATATCTCTAATATAACCGATGTTATAAATAATATTTCTGAACAAACAAACCTACTCTCCTTAAACGCTGCAATTGAGGCTGCCCGAGCTGGAGAAGTTGGACGTGGATTTGCCGTTGTTGCAGAAGAAGTTAGAAAGCTTGCTGAAAAGTCAAAGGAATCATCAAATGAGATTAAAAAATTAGTTGATACTATAATAGGTGAAACAGGAAATGTAATTAATACTTCCAATAAAGTTGATAGTTTAATAAGAGAACAGATAATATTAGCACAGGATGCAGTAAACTCATTTAATGAAATAATAAACTCAATTGAAAACATTCCACCATATATAAACCAAACATTTAATGCAGTAAATAAGGCAGTGCAATCAAAAGATTTAATTTTATCAAGGGTTGAATCTGTAACATCTATTGCTGAAGAGGTATCAGCTTCATCTGAACAAATTACTGCATCATCACAGGAAATGCAACAAATAATAAATAGTGTTGCAGAACTATCTAACGAACTAAATTCTATATCACAAAGATTAAATGAACAGATGAGTAAATTTAAAGCATAAAAAAATCCAGTTTGGTTAAACCAAACTGGATTTTTTATTATCTATTGTTTAATCTTCTTTCAAGTTCTTCTCTTTGTGCTTCAAATCCTGGCTTTCCAAGAAGTGCAAACATATTCTTCTTATACGCTTCAACTCCTGGTTGATCAAATGGGTTTACTCCAAGTACATATCCTGAAACTCCACAAGCCTTTTCAAACATATAAACAAGCTTTCCAAAGTAGTATGGTGTAACTTCAGGTATGTTAATTACTATATTTGGTACTCCTCCATCATAGTGTGCAAGAAGTGTTCCTTCAAAGGCCTTCTTATTAACAAAATCCATTGTCTTTCCAACAAGGAAGTTTAGTCCATCTATATTATCCTTATCTTCCTTTATTTCAACATCTGCTTTAACCTTTTCTATGTTAAGCACAGTTTCAAATATGTTTCTTAAACCTTCTTGTATGTATTGTCCAAGTGAATGTAGGTCTGTTGAAAAATCAACTGAAGCTGGGAATATACCCTTGTTGTCCTTTCCTTCACTTTCTCCAAATAGTTGCTTCCACCACTCTGCAAAATAGTGCATACATGGTTCATAGTTTACCATTATTTCAGTAGTCTTACCCTTTCTGTAAAGAGCGTTTCTTACTGCTGCATAAAGGTATGCTGGATTATTAAACACATCACGAACTGCACATTCATCCATTGCATCCCTTGCACCCTTCATCATTTCTCTTATATCAACACCTGATACTGCAATAGGTAAAAGTCCTACTGCTGTTAATACTGAATATCTTCCTCCTACATCGTCTGGAATAACAAAAGTTTCATATCCTTCAGCATCAGCAAGCTTCTTTAATGCTCCCCTTGCCTTATCTGTTGTCGCATATATTCTTTCCTTTGCTCCTTCTCTTCCATACTTTTGTTCCATATACTCCTTGAATATTCTAAATGCTATTGCAGGTTCAGTTGTTGTACCTGATTTTGAAATAACGTTAACTGATATGTCCTTTCCTTCTAATACTTCTAAAAGATCCTTTAAATAAACAGGGCTAATATTATTTCCTACGAAGTATATTTCAGGAGTCTTTCTCTTATCCTTTGGAAGTACGTTGTAGAATGTATGATTTAACATTTCTATTGCAGCTCTTGCTCCAAGATATGAACCACCAATACCTATAACAACAAGTGCATCTGAATCTGACTTTATCTTTTCAGCAGCCTTTATAATTCTTTCAAATTCTTCTTTATCATAATCTTCAGGTAGTGTAACCCATCCTAAAAAGTCGTTACCTGCGCCTGTTTTATTATGTAGCTTATCGTGTGCATCTAATATTTGTGATTCAAGATATTTTATTTCATGTTCACCTATAAACCCTAAAACCCTTGAATAATCAACTGTTATTTTAGACATATTTCTACCTCCATTATTAAATTTTGACTTTTATTTTAATACATTTTTGTTAAATTTGCAACCACAACCTGTATGAAATTCATTGGGTAAAATGAAAAAGAAATAGGAGTACCGTTAAGGTACTCCCTTCATATAACTAACTTTTCTCCTACCCTATAGGCGTGGTCTAATACATTTTTATTTATGTTTTCTGCCTCAAGCGTACTTCCTGCTGCAATTATTTGAGATACAGTCTCTATTCCATAGGAATTAAAGAAATTTATTAAGTCATCTGCAACTCTTCTATAGGCACTTTCTACTTTATGTCCCTGAGTTAAAACAATAATTGCTTTTTTACCCTTTGGAAGTGTTACTTCAAAATGTTCCTTCATAAAGGCAAACATTCTGTCCATAAAGTTTTTACCTGTTCCTGTAATATGTCCCATATATATTGGTGAGGCAAAAATAATAAGGTCTGCTTCATTTAGTTTTCCATACAAAAGTTGCATATCATCCTTTTGTATACATCCATCTTCCTTTTTGCAAGAATAACACGCCTTACATCCATTTATGTTCATTGTTGATAATTTATACTTGTCAACTACTACGTCATTTTGTCCATTTAGCATACCATTTAATATTGTGTCTATTATTTTATCGCAGTTACCACCAACCCTTGGACTACAAGAAATAGCAAGAACCTTCATTTAATCATCTCCTTATTGTTAAAATTCCAGCATATATATTATAACATAATAAATAGCATATTGCTATATTATTTTTCGCAATATGCTACATTATTCTACATAATTATTTTATTATTCTACAACATTTTTTTATTCTTGCCAGCCAATATGCTCCATTATTATTGCAGCTGTATCCTCTATTGCTTTTTTAGTAACATCTATTACCTTACATCTTAGTCTTCTCATAACCTTCTCTGCATATTCATATTCAAGTAATATTCTCTCTACTGTTGCATATTCTATTTGGCTTAAACTACCACCTAATCTATGTATTCTATTCTTTCTTATTTCAATTAGCTCCATAGGGTCAATTGTCAATCCAATTATTTTATTTCTATCTATTTCAAATAGTTCATTTGGTAGCTGAACTTCTGGTACTAAAGGAACATTTGCTGCCTTGATTCCTTTGTTTGCAAGATATACACAAAGTGGTGTTTTTGAGGTTCTTGAAAGTCCAAGTAGCACAACATCTGCATTCTTTATCCCTCTATCATCTTTACTGTCATCATAGGCTATTGCAAACTCCATAGCTTCAATTTTTCTAAAGTAGTCATTATCAAGCTTTCTAACAGCACCAGGCTTAAATATAGGCATTTTGTTTATTATTCTTGCTGTTGTTGCAATACAAGGTCCTAAAATATTTACAATATGTATTCCCCTTTCAACAGCTAAACTTGTTAAAAAGTCTCTAATATCAGCCATAACGATAGTTGATATTATTAGTACTTCCTTTGTATCCTCTATTGTTTCTATAAAGGATTTTACATCATCATAGGTTGTAAGATAGGGTACTCTTTTTATTTTTATATCGTGATCAAACTGACTTGCTGTAGCTCTTGCTACTTGGTCAGCTGTTTCCCCTATAGAATCTGAAACCGCATAAATAATCATAGCCACACCCTCTTTTGTAATATTTTATTTTTATTTTACTACAATTTTAAGAAAAATAAAATAATTCCGAGAATATTTTGTAAATCATATGTATAAATTTAGATATTTTGTTGATAAAAAGCAAAAAGTAAACAAAAGGTGTCAAGCACCCTTTGTTTACTTTTCTATCCTCTTAAAACTTCTGTAGCATCTTCAGGATAAACACTATTTATTATAGCTCCTGTTGATATTTCAAAGCCAGCGTGAATATTAGTTCTTGGACAAATATCTATATGAAGGTGATACTCCTTAACTTCCTTCTCAATACAGTGAAAATACATATTATATGCTATATCACCTAAGTTTCTCCTGTATCTTTCAAACAAATCCTTTAGAATGTGCGCTAATCCCTTAATCTCAACTTCTGTCAAGCTAAATAAAGAACTTATGTGTCTTTTAGGCAATATTTGTGTTTGATATTGATATAGTGATGCATAGGGACATAATACAACAAAATGTTCATTTTCAATAACCACTCTTTTATTTATATTCAATTCCTTTTCTATCTCATCACAATATATACAGCTTTCCTTTCCATAGTAATAATCCCTTGATACATCAAGTTCCTTTAAAATATTATTTGGAATAAAGCTTACACCAATTATCTGTGAATGAGGATGCTCAAGGGAAGCCCCTGCCTCTCTTTTATAGTTTTTAAATATCTGAACATATTGCATATCAGGGTTTTTATAAATGTCCGATGAAACTTTTATATAAAGTTTTAAAAGCCTCTCTAAATCTTCCACATTAAACTTATCTATATTACAATTGTGTTTATTACTCTCAACAACTACATAGTGAATTCCTTTTATATCTTGATCCTCCTGCATAGTTACTGCTGGATACTTATTCTCAACAACCCTCATAATCCAAGGCTCTCCCACCTTATATATTGTAGGAGGAGTACTTTCTTCATTTCCTACACAGAAGGGACATTCCTTTTTATATTCTAAATTATCTACTGTATCCTTTTCTAAAAAATCCTTTGGTCGTGCTGCCCTCTTTGCCGAATATATTACTTGTTCACCTGTTTCAAAGTTTATTCTAAAGTTAGACATTCTGACCTCCTAAATTTTGATATATTAATATAATATGCTTTTGTTATTCCTTCATTCCTGTTGTAGCAATTCCCTTTATAAAGTTCTTTTGGAATATTAAAAAGATAATTATAGAAGGTACTGAAAGTATCATAACTCCTGCAAGTACCTGATCCCAAAACTGAAAATACTGTCCATAGAAGGAATTAAGTCCTACAGGCAAAGTATACTTCTTGTCACTTGTAGCAAGTAAACTTGGCCATAGGAAGCTGTTCCAGTTACCTGTAAACATCAAAATAAATTGTGTTGTAAGTGCTGGTCTTGCAAGTGGAAGAACTATTCTAAAGAATATACCGAATCTGCTTAGTCCATCAATCATAGCAGACTCTTCAAGGGATTTTGGTATAGATAAAAAGAACTGCCTCATTAAAAATATACCAAACAAGCTTGTTAAAAATGGTATTGTAAGTCCCTTGTAACTATTAACCCATCCAAGCTTTGTCAAAAGAATAAATGTTGGAACCATAACAACTTGACCAGGAACCATCATAAAGGCAAGTATCGCAAGAAAAAGCGTCTTTTTTCCTGGGAAATCTATTCTTGCAAGTGCATATCCTGCCATTGAATTAAAAAGAAGATTTCCAAAGGTAACAACAAGTGCTACCCATATACTATTTAACATCCATCTTGCAAAGGGGAACTTTTTCCATAGAAATATATAGTTTTTAAAACTAAGTTTACTAAAATCTATTGCTAAATTATTGATTTCACTCGTAGGTTTTAATGAAGTTATAACACTCCATAAAAACGGACCTATTGAAATTACAGCGTAACCTATTACTAATATATAAAATAGGACTCTTAAAATCCTCTTGCCCATCATTTCACCACCCTATTGATATTGAGTCTCTTCTCCAAATAGTTTCTTTTGAACAAGTGTTAGTACGAAGATTATTGCAAATAGTATAAATGCTATTGCACAGGCATATCCCATCTTAAAATCTCTAAATCCTGTTCGGTATAGATATAAAACAACAGTCATTGTGGCATTCAGAGGTCCTCCATTACCTCCTGATACAACATAGGCTTGATCAAACACTTGGAAGGTACCAATAAGCGAAACTACTAAATTAAAGAAAAATGTAGGTCTAAGTAGCGGTAAAGTTACATACCAAAATTGTTGCCATTTATTTGCACCATCTATCCAAGCAGCCTCATATAAAGAGTGTGGAATATCCTGAAGCCCAGCAAGAAATATAATCATATAAAGACCAACTGAAGACCAAATTGCCATTCCCATTATTGATGGAAGTGCGAATCTAACATCTCCAAACCAATTGTATGGTGGAATTCCAAATACCTTTAAAAATTTGTTTAAAAGTCCATCTGTTTTAAATATAAACATAAACATAACCGAAACTGCAACAGTTGATGTAACTGTAGGTATATAATATGCCACTCTAAAGAAAGTTTTTCCCTTTATATCTGAATCTACAATTAAAGCCAAAATAAGTGCTATAACAAGCTGAATAGGAACTACTCCCAAAGAATATAAAGTTGTATTTAAAAGAGCCTTTTTAAAAATTGGATCCTTAAAGGCATTTAAGTAATTATCAAATCCAACCCATTTTGCCTGCCATATTGAAGTTTGATCAAGGAATGAATACTCTTTAAAACTTAAAATAAATGCAACCACAAGTGGGCCTGCAAAGAAAACCAATGTACTTATAACAAATGGTAGAACAAAGAGCCAACCATCTATCTTTTCCCTTGTTTTAATCCTTGATAAGGTACCTCTTTTTGAGCTCATAAACTACCTCCTTTAAAAAAGGAAGCACTCAAGGTGCTTCCTTAAAATTATTGTCCAACTTCCTTGGCAGCTTCATCTAATGCAGCCTTGCCATCATTTACTTTGTTAAATAATAGCTTTTCACCAGCCTTATTTAAAGCATCCATAATCTTTGTTGTATTAGCACCAAATTGGAATACTTGTGCACCCTTTGTTCCTTCAACAAGTGGTGTTCTTTCTGGATATTTTTCTGTATATAATTGTTCCATTGACTTTCTTGATGGAATAGCAAGACCACTTTCTGCAACCATCTTTAGTGCTTCTTTTCCTGTTAAGAACTTGATTACTTCTGCAGCTTCCTTCTTGTGCTTTGAGTTTACACTCATAGCATAGGCAACTGTAAAGGCAAGGTTTCCTTCCTTATCTCCCTTTGGAAGTTTTGTTATACCATACTTAACATCTGGACCTGCATCCTTCATAAATGGAATCATCCATCCACCTTCTATAACCATAGCAACCTTCTTATGAGCAAGAGCATCACCATTCCAACCTTCTCCAAGGTCCTTTGGTTGTTTTGCATAACCCTTCTTAATTAATGAGAAGTAAAAATCTAATCCCTTTGCAGCTTCTGTAGTATTAAATGCTACATTATCTCCTTCATTTATCTTTCCACCAGCTTGAAGCATAAATGGTATAAATCTTGCTGCATCAGCACTTAAAGCCATTCCATAAACTCCATCTTTTGTTAACTTCTTTGCAGCTTCTTCAAGTTCTGCCCAAGTAGTTGGTTCCTTAACTCCTGCCTTTTCAAACATATCTTTGTTGTAAAAGATTGCAAGTGAGTTGAAGTCCTTTGGAAGACCATAAATCTTTCCATCCTTCTTGAAACCTTCAATTAGGAATTCTTCAAAATCCTTAACATCTTCCATATCAAGGTAGCTATCTAATGGTTCTATAACTCCCTTTGATATATAAGCTGGTGCTTGGAATACATCAAGGTAGTAAACATCTGGTTCTGTCTTTGAAGCTATCTTTGCTTGCATTGCTTGGTTGTAGTCACCAGTTATAACTTGTTTTTCAATCTTGATGTTTGGATGAGTTTCCTCAAACTTTTTGATTTGATCATCAAGAAGTTGTGTTTCTGCTGGTGATGATCCCCAGCAACCAAGTGTAATTGTAACTTTTTCTTCCTTTGGTTGTTCTGTGGTTTGTCCTTCTTTTTTACCACAGCCAACAAATAATGAAGAAGCAATTAAAAGTGCAGTAGCTGTCGCTACAAAGCGTTTGAATTTCATATATTTTCCCCCTCTATGCTTTAATATTTATTTTTACTGCAGATGCAGTATTAAACTGTTTTAACTGATTCCCTCTCAACAAGTTCAGGTTCTATAACAACCCTTCCTATGCGTTGTCCTTGAATTAGATTAAACAACAAGTTTGCAGCTGCTTCACCTATTTTTAATGTATCTTGCCTTATTGTGGTAAGTTTAGGTGAAACACATTGGGATAAATATATTCCATCAAATCCTATTAATGAAATATCATCTGGAACTGTATATCCTAAATCATTTAGCCTATTTAGGGAACCTATTGCCATAATATCGCTTGCACAGAAGATAGCTGTTAAATCCCTATGTTTGTTTATTAACCTCTCTACTGCTTCCTCTGCCCCTTTATCCGTAAAATCTGCATATTCAATTAGTGTATTATCTACGTTTATTGCGTATCTATTATGGGCAAGGTAATATCCATCAAGTCTTTCATAGCTTACATAGGCATCCTTATGTCCATTTATAAAACCTATCTTTTTATGTCCATTTTTAATTAAATATTCAACTGCTAAAAAAGCTCCTCTTGTATTATCTACACCAACACATCCGACATTAGGATTGTTTATATTTATATCATAAAGTACACAGGGACTATCAATTTTTGAAAGTTCTCTATAATATTCATCCGTCATTTTAAGTCCCATAATAAACATTCCATCTAATTGTTTATCACTAAACAATTTGGAAAGCTTTTCATTTTTTTGTATATCAGATGTTGTAGATAAAAGCACTGTTTCATAACCTAACTTTGTAGCAGTATTTTTAAAACTCATAAGTATCTCAAAAACAAGAGGATTTAACATACCAACTAAATCATAATCCTCTACAAGCATCCCCAGTCTAAAATTCCTATTTGAACTTAAACTTCTTGCTATTATATTTGGCTTATAACCTAATTCATCAGCAACCTTTAATATCAAATCTCTTGTTTCTGGGTTTATATCACTGTAGTTATTAAAGGCTCTTGAAACAGTGCTTACAGAAACACCTGCTTTTTTAGCAACATCCTTTATAGTAACAACCTTATTTTCCATAATTCCACCCCTTAAATTCTTTTTATATTTATAATATTACTTCTGTAAGCACCCTTCAAGTTTTACTATAATTTACTTATCTTTCAACAACTAATTCTTCATCTGCTTTAACACTATATTTTCTTCCATATACCTTTACATCCATATCCTTCTGTGATTTAATGCTTACATTTTTCTTGTTAACAGTAACCTCAACCTTTGAACCTCTCCAATTTATTGTGTAGGTAAATTCTTCCCAAACATCTGGTATCCAAGGATTAAAGTTTGCAACTTCCTCTTCATCAACACTAAATCCACCAAATCCAAACACAGCACTTTGCCATGAACCACCTGTTGATGCAGCATGTAGTCCATGTCCAGCATTACCTTGGTTATCCTCAAGGTCTGTTAGAATTGTTTTTAGGAAATATTTGTATGAATTTTGAGTATCACCAACAGTAAGTCCCATTATTGAATACATTGATGGGCTAAGTGATGACTTATGCATTGTTCTTTTTTCGTAATATTCATAATTTATCTTTTTGGACTCTAAATCAAATTCTTCACCAAGAACAAGCATTAGCATAACAACATCTGGTTGCTTTATTAGCTGTGTATCGTGAAGTTTATGTCCCTTTAAATCTGGCCATACAGGCATTCCATTTTCATCGTGCTCTGTAATTGGAATATCTATTAAATCAAAGTATCCCTCAAATTGTTCAATAAGCTTTCCATCCTTAGCCATTGGAATATATATTTTATTGAGCTTTTCTTCCCATTCTTTAAAATCTACATCTGAAATTCCTAATTGATTGCAGAGCGTTTCATATTTTACTCTATCCTTTTCCTTTAGCCATTCCTTTACCTCAAGGGCCTTTTTCATATTCCACTTTGCAAGATAATTTGTATAAACATTGTTGTTAACATGTTCGTGGAATTCATCTGGTCCTATTACTCTATTTATCTCATATCTGTCAAACTCTTTATTATACTCAAGTCTACTATTCCAGAATTTTGCTGTATCAAGAAGTATTTCAGTTCCATAGTTTATTATAAATTCTTCATCCTTAGTTGCTCTAAAGTATTCCCATATACCAAAGGCTATATCTGAATTAATATGATACTCCTCATCGCCTGTCCATATTCTAACTGGATTTCCATCATAGTCAACTCCCCACTTTGGAGTCACTTCCATACCATCATCTGCAGACTCCCAAGGGAATTGTGCTCCCTTAAATCCATTTATTTGTGCATTTCTTCTTGCGCCATCTAATGTATTGTATCTATACATTAAAAGTGACTTTGCAACTTCAGGATTTGTATAAACAAAGAATGGTAGCATAAATATTTCTGTATCCCAGAAAACATGTCCTTTATATCCTTCACCGTGTAATGCCTTTGCTGCAATACTAACCCTTGGGTCATCAGCATAGGCTGATGATGCAAGCTGGAACATATTAAATCTGATTCCCATTTGTGCTACATCATCACCCTTTATCTTTATATCCATACCATTCCATAGTTTTTCCCAAACATTTGAATGAGCTTGCTTTTCAACTTCATATCCTATACTTACAAAATCTCTTAACTCCCTTTGTGCTACTGCAAAAAGTTCCTCTTTTGTATCTCTTGAGGTATATGTCACACCATACTTATAAACTGTATATTCTTTGCCTTCTTCAACGAAAAACTCATAAAGTTCTCTTACCTTTTCACCAAGTTTAGCATATTTTCTTGTTTTAAAAACATTTCCGTTTTCATCCTCTGATAATACTGTTGTAGCTTCAACTATTTCAATTTTGTTATCAAAGGTTCTTGTCTTTAGAGCTATACCTGGTTTAAAATCTTCTGCCTCTAAAACCTCAAAGTGCTTTGTAAGGTTTGCTGGATCTAACGAACTATTTACAACTGTTCCATCAATTATATTTTCAATAAACATTTTTGCTTTAAAGTTAACTGGCTTTATAATATATTTTGCTGTCCATCTATGAACATTATTTCTACTTACAAATCTTTCAGTTTTTATTTCAACTATTCTACCGCTTTTAAGCTCTACCTTATAATCTGAGTATAAAACTCCATTTTTCATATCAAGTCTTCTATTAAAATTTAGAAGGCTTGTACTATCTATATCAACTAATTCGCCATCCACATATATATTAAAAACAAGAGGGTCTTGACAGTTTACTATTTCTGTAACCTGTGAAGTGTTCTTATCAAAAACACCAGCTATAAAGTTTCCTCTCTCACCTATTTTAGAAAACTCTATTGCTCCCCTTAATCCTCTATACCCATTTGCTAAAGTAAAAATTGTTTCATATTTTCTGTTCTGCATTGAGTTGTACTTGTTTATTTCAACATTCCATACTCTATTCATATTTTTCCTCCTGTTTCGAAATCGTTTTTGCTTATTTTTATTATAAAACAAACCAAAAACGTTTTCAATACTTTTTTGAAAAAATTTTTAGACTATTTAAACTTAGTTTTTCTTTATTATTCTACTTAAATCTACATAAGTAATTGTTGAAATTTATAGTTTTATTTTAATATTTAAAAATAAAACGTTTAATTAAACAAATTACTTAATCATTTTTGTTCAAATTATACTTTATGTTCAAAAACGTTTTTGTTATAATTGTATTAAGCTAAATAAAGGAGGATAAGGATAATGATTAAGGGATGTATATTTGATTTAGATGGAGTAATTGTTGATACAGCAAAATATCACTATCTTGCTTGGAAGAGACTTGCCAACGAACTTGGATTCGAGTTTACAGAAGAAGATAATGAAAGATTAAAGGGAGTTAGTAGAATGAAATCCCTTGAAATACTACTTGAAATAGGAAATAAAGAGTTTGATGATGAGACAAAGCATAAGCTTGCTGAAAAGAAAAACGCTTGGTATGTAGAATACATATCAAGAATGGATGAGAGCGAAATATTAGAAGGAGTTAAGGAATTTTTAACAGAGCTTAGAGAAAAGGGAGTCAAGATTTCTTTAGGTTCAGTTAGCAAAAACGCTATGACAATACTTAAAAATATAAACCTTCTACCCTACTTTGACGCTGTTATTGATGGGACAAAGGTTACAAATGCAAAGCCAGACCCTGAAGTTTTCTTAAAGGCTGCTGAGGAACTTGGATTAAAATCTGAAGAATGCTGTGTGTTTGAAGATGCTGTTGCAGGAATTGAAGCCGCAAGACGTGCAAATATGAAGGTAATTGGTGTTGGTTCGCCTGATATTTTAGGTGATGCAAATAAAGTTATTAGTGGTTTTAAAGGGATTACAATTGATATATTAAATTTTTAAAAATAAAAGGATAAGTCTCTGCTCCCCCTTCGACTTATCCTTTTATTTTAACTCTTTTTTAGGTATATTATACTTAACACTACAATTAATATACCAATTATTTGTATAGGTGAGAGAATCTCTCTTAAAAATATGGCTCCAAGTATTGCAGATGAAGGAATTTCAAGCGTGCTTATGATGGATGTACTAACTGGTCCTATGTGCTTTATTGCTGAATATAAAAGTGTTAAAGGTATTATCTCACAAAATAGTGCCAAATTTAGTGCATTCTTTATTGAAACATAATCTACATAAGGCAATTTAAATATAAATTTATAGTTGAAAATAAAAAGCACAATTAGTGAAAACATAGTGGTATAAAAGGTTATTACAAGCTCATTTACATCTTCAACAATCTCCTCTGCATAAATGTTCATAGCCGAATAAAACACTGCAGATAAAATACCAAAAATTATTCCTTGATATATTCCTTTTGTTAATTCTATATTAAATAGGTTTAAAACAAGTATACTTCCTATGAAGGCAAACAAAATAGATACTATTTTGTTATAACCAATTCTTCTTTTTTTGAACAAGGAAGTATAAAGTGCTACCATAGAGGGGTAAGTATAAAGAAGAAGGGTTGCCTCTGCTGCAGTTAAATATTTAAAGGAAGAATAAAAAAACACCGTCATTAAAGTATTAAATATAGCCCCCTGTATAAATAGTTTTTTAAATAATGTTTTGTTTAGTTTAAGGGAATTTTTATACTTAAGCACACAAATTAAGAATAAAATTATACCAGCAATTATATACTGAAGCATCAAAAGGTCAACCGGTGAAAAATTGCTGTTATAACCCTCTTTAACAAAAATACCGGCTGAACCAAAAAGAACAGCCGAAATTATGGCGTATATAAATCCTCTTGTCTTCATCTACATCAGTCCTTTTTTATTACTCTTTCTTTTAGTATTTTATAAATTTCCTCGTATATTATATCATATTTTTCTCTATTAAAGGGTAGCATATTCTTCAAATGAGTCTTTACACCAAAGGGCCTAAAGGGAATTAAAACCAATCTCGTATAATCATTTAGCTCTTTCAAAAGCTCCGATAGTCCTTTTATTTCTTCTATATTGTCATTATATCCCTCTACCAAAACATACCTTACTTCATATAAAAGTTCTGTTTTAGCAAGTATCTTTAAATTTTTAAATATGACCTCATTTGAAACTCCTGTAAGAGTTCTGTGTATATCATCATTAACAGCCTTAACATCAAACATAAATCCATCAACACAACTGATTAACTTATTTAAATCCTCTTCCTTTATAAATCCATTTGTATCTATAAAGGCTGTTAGACTGCTATTTTTCTTTACCTTTTTTACAACATCAACTATAAAATCTGTTTGAAGGGTACATTCACCTCCAGAGAAGGTTATACCATCTAAAAACATTTCATTATCAAGTATTAATTTCACAAGTTCATCGGATTCTATTTCAAAATATTTAGGAGATGAAAAGTTTAAACATCCCTCTAAACATCTATCACAACCTATACACTTTTTTTTATTGTATTTTATTTTACCTTCCTCTATGCTTAGAGCCCCAGTTTCACAAACCTCTAAACATTTTCCACAGCGAGTGCACATTCTTTGGGTTTCGGGATTGTGGCAGTAAAGACAGGCCATATTGCACCCTTGCATAAATATGGCCATTCTGTTACCAGGTCCATCTATAAAGCTGTTTTCAATAATTCTATTTATAAAGCCCTTCATTCTATTTCTCTAACCCTTCTATCTAATGTTTTGTTGTTCTTTATACTCTCTGCACCAAGTTTTACTGTATCCTCACGAAGCGCTTCACCACGATTATATTTTTCAACATCGCTCCTTTTTACTAAGTATCCTGTTATTCTTATAAGCTCTGAGTCACTTGTATTTAAAGCGAACACTTTTATACCACTCTTCATTGCTGCATCTATTATTTTAATAACACCGTCTATATTTTGTCTTGCAGTTTTATCAAATATATAAATATCACTAACACCAGTATTAAAATATTTATGAAGCCTTCCCTCTGTTTTTATTTGATTATAAATACTTGGCTCACTTCCTATTTTTATTCTAACTCCTGCTGTTACATCAATATCAGAATCTATACCTGATTGTGCATGGAACCCTATTTTACCGCCTGTTCCAAAACATCCATAGCCTTCGATTTCATCTATAACCTTCTTTATCTTCTCTAAAATTTCTTCACCATACTTTGTAGCCTCATCATCGTGACCAAGCTTAAGGCCTGTTAAAAGCTCTATACATTCATATAGGCCAAAAATTCCTGCCATAGAAGTAAAATTATTTATGTCTATAAGTCCCTCTCTTGCAAGGAAGGATGTTTCAAAGAACTTTGCCTCTTCAACTATAAACTTTGCCCTTGCATTTATTACTTCACATAGAGAATCTACTACATTTGGAAGTATATTCTCTATAAAATCATTGTAATCCTTTGCCTCCTGTGCTG
The DNA here is from genome assembly GCA_026418935.1 of Caloramator sp. GTDB lineage: Bacteria > Bacillota > Clostridia > Clostridiales > Caloramatoraceae > Thermobrachium. Next base: position 24,533 of record JAOAAJ010000052.1, read on the forward strand.
CCTTTTTTAAATTTAGTCTTACTAATGTATAGCTACCTCCACCTATTTTAAGAGTATTATAGCAGCTTGCAACCCCATAATTTTCTCCTAATATATCCTTTATTTCTTGATGATTTACAAAATATGGCTTACCTATCTCAAGGGCAACCTCTGCTGCAAATTTTGCAAAATCAGGGGATGTTTCCTCTTTAGAATACTTAAGAGAAATGTTTGGGACTGCCTTTTTAAGCTCTCTTTCTATTTCTAAAATCATTCTTCCTGCTTTAGTTTCCTTTGGTCCTATATTCATATGAACAAAGGCATCTGGTAGTGTTTTTTCTATGTTTATTAAGAGCATCTTTATTAGATTTCTTGCTTCCTTTTCTGAAACAGTATCAACAAATTTTTGAAGTATATAATCAAGCTGTCCAACATAAACAGGATATCCTGTTATAGATGGAACATATTGATATATTATCATAAGTGCGTTAACTGCTTCATACATATCCTTTGGTGGCTCTATTCCTAAATACTCACTTCCGTTTTTTATAAACTTCTCATAGTCTGGAAGTATATATCTTGGTCTGTAGGGAGCATGACCTTCAAAAATATCGCAGAGTATTCCCTTCTTTAGGTGTTTTTCAGTTTTTACACTCAAATTAACATAGGTTAATGTATTTTCTGCCGCCTGTGCTAAAAGGTGCCTTTTCTCCTTATAGTCTATGTTAGTATTTGATATAATTTCAAAAACATTCATAATATCACCTCAATTTTAGTATAACACAGGAGAGGGTTTTATAAAAGAAATAAGTAAACAAAAGGTGCCAAGCACCTTTTGTTTACTTATTACTACATTCTAATGATTTTTCAATAATAGTATCTAAAAGCTGTGAAAAGCTTATATCTGCTGCCTTTGCACTCTTTGGGAAAAGGCTGTTTTTAGTCATACCTGGGAGAGTATTAACCTCTAATATATAAGGCACTCCCTCTTTTATTATCATATCTACTCTTGCATATACCCTACACTTTAATAAATCATAGGTTTTAACAGCCATATATTCTATCTTTTCCTGAAGTTCCTTTTCAAACTCAACAACAAATTCATCTGCTCCACCATCAGCATATTTAGAAGTATAGTCAAAAAAGGCTGATTTTGGTTTTATTGCAAGTATCGGAAGCATCTTTCCATCAAGTATTGGGCATGTTATTTCATCACCCTTTATATACTCCTCTATCATAACTTCTGTATCATATTTTAGAGCCTCTTTAACTGCTTCCATAAGCTCATTTTCATTATTAACTATTGTAGTTGCAACACTTGAACCTCCTGAATTTGGTTTTACCACAAGAGGATACCCCATCTTTTTTACCTTTTCCAAATCAAAATCTATACTTTTTGCAATAATCCAATCTGCTGTATTTAATCCTCCAAAGCTTAATATTCTCTTTGTCATATCCTTATCCATACATATTGCACTTGATAAAACATTGCATCCTGAATAAGGAATATTCAATGTTTCAAGTACCCCCTGTACTGTTCCATCCTCTCCAAAATGTCCGTGAAGTGCAATAAAGGCAAAATCTATTCCCTTAACCTTTTCAATTAGCTCCTCTTTTTTATCAATTTGAATTTGTATAACCTCATACTTTGATTTATCCAGATTGTTTGCTATTTCCATTCCTGTTTTTAGTGATATCTCTCTTTCTGTAGAAATTCCACCCATGATTACTCCAATTTTCATTTCAATCCCTCCAATTTCTTTACTACATCTCCTATTATTTTAAAACCTCTCTCTATTTCTTCATTTGTAACCCTTGATATTCCAAGCCTTAATGTATTTTTACCCTTATCATCTACATAAAAAACTTCACCAGGTGTAAATATTACCCCCTGCTTTAGACATTCCCTTAATACATCCCTTGCTGATGTACTTTCTAACTCTAAAAACAGATGAAGTCCTCCTTCACCTAATATCCTTTTGTGGGGTATATATTTTTTCACACATTCAAGTGCCCATTCAAACTTATCTCGGTATATCCTTTTGACTTTATTTATATACTTTTCTAAGTTTCCACCATTTAGATATTCATATAAAATTGCTTGGTCTAAAAAGGAGGTGTGTATATTAAGACTTCTTTTTAAACTCTCAATATAGTTTATTAAAACTTCATCTGCTAATATCCAGCCTATCCTTAAACCTGGAAATAAAACCTTAGAAAAACTACTTATATATACAATACTATTTCCATCATCAAGTGCTGCAAGAGGTAATATATGAGAACTGTAGTATCTCAATTCTTCATTAAATCCATCCTCTATTATCGGAAGATTATATTTCTTTGCAACCTCAAGTATCTTAAGCCTATTCTCTGGTGAAAAAACAACTCCAGTAGGATTGTGGTATGATGGAGTTAAATACAGAAGCTTTGGATTGTTGTTTTTTATCCTATCCTCAAGAACATCAATATTTAATCCCCACTCTTCTATATCAACAGGAATTAAATTTAGTCCCTTTAACCTCATTGCATTTATGGCTGTATTATGGGTTGGATTTTCACAGAGTATTTCATCTCCTTCATAGCAAACAGCACTTAAGACTAAATTAAATGCCTCTGTATAACCATTTGTAATTATAACATCCTTCCCCTTAAGGCTTATGCCCTTTAGCTTCAAATACTTTTTTATTTCATCAATTAAAGGTTTATATCCCCTTGCATAACCATAGTTTAATATTTTTCCTTCTTCAAGGGAAATTCTATTTAAAAAGGCTCTTTTGAGCTCGTCAACATCAAATAAGTTAGGATCTGGGGAAATACTTTTAAAGGAAATCATTCCCTTTTCCCACTTTGGCTCACTTTTTGTTATATCTATTTCATCTGCCAAAACTGCTAATTTAGTTAACTTATCCCTCCATTCAATAATGAAGGATGTTTTTTGTGGGTTTTGTATCTTAGATACAAAATATCCCTTTGCCTTTTTTTGATATATAAACCCCTCATCCTCTAAATAGTTATATGCCTCAATAATTGTATTCCTTGAAACCTTTAGTATCTTTGAAAGCTCCCTTGTTGACGGAAGCCTTGTATCTGCCTGTATCATTCCCTTTAATATTATCTCTTTTAAGTAATCCTTTACCTGAAGATAATAGGGCTTATCATCATTTAGTTGGAAATCATCAAACATACACATCACCTAATTATATTGTGGCACATTTAAAACAAAAAATAAAGGACCACAGGATACTTTTATATAAAATCCTGTGGTCTAATTTTATTATACTGTTACTGTTTCAGTTTTTACATTATCGATCTTCTCCATAGTTATACCTGTAAATCCATAGATAATTGAAACAACTGGATTTATTAGGTTCAAGAAGGCAAATGGTAGGTATGCAAATGGATGTACTCCTAATGTACTATACATAAAGGCTCCACAAGTGTTCCAAGGAATAAGTGGTGATGATAGTGTACCTGCATCCTCTAAACATCTTGATAGATTCTTTGGATGAAGTCCCTTTCTATCAAAGGCATTCTTATACATTCTTCCTGGAACAACTATTGATAGATATTGGTCACCTGCTACAAAGTTAGTAAATATACAGGATAAAATTGTAACTAAAACAAGTGAACCTGTGCTGTCAGAGAAAGATAGTAGTCCTTCTGCAAGTACCTCTAAGAAACCTGCCTTTTCCATTATTCCACCAAAGGTCATTGCACAAAGAATAAGTGAAACTGTATACATCATACTTTGTAATCCACCACGTGAAAGCAATGAATCTACTATTTCAAATCCTGTTTCTGATACATATCCATCATTTAATACATTAACTATTGTACCAATTGATTGATGCTGGAATATCGCTGCAAAAATTGCACCAAGTACAGTTCCCATAAATAGTCCTGGTATTGCAGGAACCTTCTTAACAACCATTATTATAACCACAATAGGCGGTATTAAAAGCCATAGGCTTATTGAGAACTGGCTTGATAAGGCATTAAGTATTTGATTTATCTTTTCATAATCAAGTGATTTTCCTGCGTATTTCGCACCTAAAATTCCATATAGAACAAGTGATATTAGCAAGCTTGGTGCAGTTGTATATATCATATGTCTTACGTGGTCAAATAGTGTTGAACCTGCCATTGCTGGTGCAAGGTTTGTTGTATCTGATAGGGGTGACATCTTATCTCCAAAGTATGCTCCAGATATAATTGCACCCGCAACCATAGGTAGTGGAATTCCAAGCCCTTGTCCTACTCCAAGAAGTGCTATACCTACTGTACCTGCTGTTGTCCAAGAGCTACCTGTCGCAAGAGAAACTATACAGCAAATTATACAAGTTGCAACAAGGAATATTCCTGGGGACAAAATCTTTAAGCCATAGTATATCATTGCTGGAACAGTACCTGATATTATCCAAGCACCTATTACTGTTCCTATTATCATAAGTATTATAGTTGCCTGCATTGACATTGATATTGTATCTATAATTCCCTTTTCAATATCCTCCCACTTATAACCAACCTTAACAGCCATAAGAGCTGCAACTAATGCTGCAAATATTAGTGGAATATGTGGGCTTCCTTTAAACTTAATAATTGTAACTGATAAGAATACAACAAGTGCTATAACTGGTATTAGTGCCTCCCAAACAGCAGGCCTTCTTGGTACTTTTGACATAGTTTAACCCCCATCCTTTCAATTTTTGTTTTTATTTAATTTTAACACCACAGCTTTTTAACTTCAAGAATATTTGAAATATTCTTAATATTTAAAAGTTCGACCATAAATTACAAATATAGCGAAAATAAATTTGCATTTTTACAATTTATTATTTTAGCATGCTAAACTAAACATTTAAGATTATACTATTGTTTTTATAATTATGCAATATAATTTATAATATTTTCTTTTACAATTTCTAAATATTTTCCCTTTGAGCTTCAGCAAATTTCTTACAACTAATTTAAAAGATTACACATAAATATCATATTAAATTAGTTTTATGGTTAATATAATACTATAAGAATTATCGTGTATTAGGAGGAATCTTTATGGATAGACATGTTATTGATTTATTATCTCTAATTGCTGTAGTTATAGGAGGTGCTAATCTCGGACTTGCTGCATTTATTGGATATGACCCACTTGCTACCATCTTAGGTGGATATGAA
>JAOAAJ010000077.1 GCA_026418935.1 Caloramator sp.
ACAAGTGCACTTTCAAGCATATCACCTGATATTCTTGTATCCTTACCAACAATTATAGTAGGCTTATGAGCTCCCTCTGTTAAAACATAAGCTCCAGCTCTTCCTAATTTATATGCAAGTTCTGCAGTAAGTTCAGTATTAGCTATACCTCTTACTCCATCCGTTCCAAACATTCTTCCCATGATTATCCTCCCAACCTATATTAAATTCTAACCTTACTTATAATACCATACAATTTAATATTATTAAAGAGGCAATTAGGAAGACTCTTAAAAAATAAAGTGCCATGACAATTAAGTCACGGCACTATACTTAAATAATTAATTTATGCTTTAACATCTCTATTTGATGCCTTCGCACTACTTAAAACTTTGTATGTCTCAATTATTAACTCTATAGCAAATATAAATAGAAGTATAGCTATGACAAATAATACATAGTTTTTAGCTTTGAAGAAGTTAACTGTTAAAAGTACAAGTGCTGTTAATGTAACAGCAAACATAAATATCATTGGAATAATTGTCATAATATTCTTCTTCTTATTTCTTGCAAGCCATGCAGTTACAGCAAGAAGTGCAAGTGCTGATAGTAATTGATTTGCTGTACCAAATATTGGCCATATCTTTTGATACCCAAACATTAATAGTAATGCAGAGAATAAAACTGTTAAGAAGGTTGAAACATACATATTATTAAGTTTTGATTCTTTACCAAAAACTGTTTCTACATATTCTTGGAAAATATATCTACCAAGTCTTGTTGCAGTATCAAGGCTTGTTAGAGCAAATGCTGTAAATGCAAGTATTATAAATACCTTACCAACTTCAAATGGTATTCCTATCTTTGTCATAAATGTTGCAACACCCGATGCAAAAACAGCTGCTGGTGCTCCCTCTGCCTTTGCAACATAAGCAACTGAAATTAATGCTATTATTGCAAGGAAACCTTCTATTAGCATTGCACCATAACCTACAAGCTGTACATCATCTTCCTTGTCTATTTGCTTTGCAGATGTACCTGAACTTACAAGTGAATGGAATCCTGAAATTGCACCACAGGCAACTGTAACAAATAGTATTGGGAATAAATATTGAACACCTGCCTTTGTAGTTATTGCAAATCCCTTAAAAGCCTCAAGTTGAAGAGTTGGTCTCATAACAAGTATTCCTAAAAATCCACCAATTAGCATTGCATAAAGTAGGAATGAATTTAGATAATCTCTTGGTTGAAGTAGTAACCATACTGGGAGTGTTGATGCTAAAAAGATGTAGATCAATAATATTACATACCAAGCCTTTTTAGAAAGAGCCATAATTGGGAATTTATATCCTATATATATTGCAAGAAATAAGAATATAACACCAATAACTGTTGATACTGCCAAATTATATCCCTTTCTATAAACTGCATAACCAAATATAATAGCTAAAAATATAAATAATACTGAAGCTGTACCTGCTGCAGGTCCTGCTTGGAATCCCTTAACTTCTGGATTGTAAGCAAAAGCTGATGCAACTATATCAGTAAATGCTGCAACAACAAGTATTAAAGTAAGCCAAGCAAATGTATTAAATAGTTTCTTACCCTTTTTACCTACATTTACTTCTATTATCTCTCCAATTGATTTTCCACCATGTCTTATTGATGCAAGAAGTGAACCAAAATCATGTACTGCACCAAAGAAAACACTTCCAATTACAATCCATAAAAATACTGGAAGCCATCCAAAGATTGCTGCTTGAATTGGTCCTGCTATTGGACCTGCACCTGCAATTGATGCAAAGTGGTGTCCTAATAGTACCTTTGAATTGGTTGGAACATAGTCGACATTATCAAAGTTTGTGTGGGATGGTGTAGGTCTCTTTGGGTCAATTCCCCACTGTTTTGCAAGATATGCACCGTAGGTCACATAAGCTAAAAGAAATACTATGATGCCGATAAAGATGAGCCATAAAGAATTCATAAAAAAACCCCCTTTTTTTATTTTAAGGTGTAATTTGATACACCTTTTTAACCCTTTTACCCTCCCTGTTGCACACAATGTCTTGTCCATTTAAACCAACTGCCAATAACCTTGTATCAAACCAGCCCCTAATTCCAAATAGAAATGTCCTTGAATTTTTAAAACTTTTTATTTTATCTACTGCTCCATCCTTTATCTCATCATATAGTATAATTCCGTTTAAATAGGTCGACATATGTATTTTAGTTGGATTTACAAATTCCTCTGATGCTTTTTTTAAAAAATCAATAAACTCATCGACAACAAATTCATCTATATATTCATAATGTTTTACAAAAACATACTCATAATTTTCAAACTTATCTATTATATCATTTTTGGTTAAAAGTGTCCTTGCATTTAAACTGTAGTGTTTTGCAAATAAATCTAATTTAAGGTTAAATATATTTTTATCATATTCTATATCAAAATGTCTTTCAAATCTTTTAGCTATAGTATTTATATAATGACTTTTATTCAAAAAAACCCCCCCTATTCTTTTATATATTATCTTCTACATTAAAATATGAATTCCTGCTATAAATAATATATTTTTCAAAAATTAACAATATATAAAATATTGTGTCTTAAGATGCTCCATATGATATAATGATCTTAAGGGGTGGTTGGTTTGCAATATAAAAACAGCTTCAAATACGACATTAAAAGAACTTTTATGTTATACACAATACTTCCAATTGTTATACTTGCATTTTTATCTTATTTAATTTCAGTTTTTATTTTTATTAATAACACTTCATCCTACAACTTAAAACAAAACAGATATCTCTCAAAATCCTTAAACGAATTTTTTAAAAACTATGAAAATAAAATATATAGTTTTTCAAATAACCCTTTAATCATAAATGATATAAAAAATAAAAAACCTAATGTCGAAACATATCAAATGCTCTATAGATACATAAACTCAACAGGTGTTAAAACATATTTTTTTATATTTGATGAAAACAAAAATATTATAATTTCAAATACAAATAAGGTTCCTCTATATGCAGAAAGAAACAAGTATAATCTTGGTATTCTATCACGCTTAGAAAACTATAAAGAAAATCAATTAATTGAATGTAATATAGATTCAACTAATCTCCAAAATATTATTACATTTGGAACAGCAATTAAAGAAAACAACAAAATTATTGGATACTTAACCTTTGATATATATGCAGACTCTCTAATAAAGCACTATACTTTGGATTATTCCCTTATAACTGTTTTGACTGATAAATATGGAAATGTTCTCTTTACAACAAATACACTTCCAATAAATAAACAAGGAAAGCTTGAAAATTATATAAAAGATAGTACAGGTTTTATTAAACATTCAAAATGTTATTATTTTATAACGCAAACTTACATCTATAATAACCTATTTAATATATACACGGTAAACTCTCTTGCAAATATGATAACCGTTTTTAAAATAATAGGTGTTTTACTGATTATATTCATATTAATATTAATAGCATTTTTAATGTACTCCTCATCTAAGGTTTCTAAAAACAAAACTAAAGATTTAGATATGATATTAAAGGCATTAGAAAATGTTCAAAACGGAAATCTTGATACAAGACTTAATATTAAAACAAACATTGAATTTAAAACAATATCAGATGCCTACAACAAAATGCTTGATGATATAAAAAATTTAATTGAACTTAATAAAGAAGAGGCAAAACACAGCATAATATCAGAAATTAAACAATTAGAATCTCAGTTTAATCCTCATTTTCTTTTCAATACACTTGAAGTAATTAAATATATGATTAAAATTAACCCTCAAGATGCAACAAAAATGATTTTAAACCTTTCAAAAATATTAAGATACAGCATAGATAATAGCTATTCTGAAGTAAATGTAATAGATGAACTAAATTACACTACATCCTATTTAGATATAATAAAAACACGTTTTAAAGAAAAGTTTGATTACGACTTAAAAATAGATAAATCTCTTAATAACTGCTTAATTCCAAAACTCATATTTCAGCCTATAATTGAAAATTGTGTTGAACACGGAAATAAAGGTGATAATAATCTTCATATTGAAATATCAATAAAAAACAAGGAAAACAATTTGATAATAAAAATTAAAGACAATGGAGTCGGAATAAGCAATAAAAAGTTAGAAGAAATAAATGAAATACTAAAAAATAATCAAAACAATAGCAATCATTTAGGTATTTATAATGTACATAGAAGAATTCAGCTTTTGTATGGTAATGAATATGGAGTTAAAATTAATAGTATGGAATATGTTGGTACTGAAGTTGAAATAACATTACCTTTAATCTACAAAAAGGAGTGTTTATATGTTTAAAGTTGTTATTATAGAGGATGAAGAAATTATAAGAAACGGTCTTATTTTAACAATAGATTGGCTTTCTATGGACTGTACTGTTGTAGGAACTGCTGAAAATGGACTTGAGGGACTAAATTTAATAAAAGAACAAAAACCTGATATAGTTATTACAGATATTAAAATGCCTATAATGGATGGTATTGAAATGTTAAAACAGGCAACAAAAGAAACGTCATTTTATAGCATTATTTTAACAAGTTATTCAGAATTTGAATATGCAAAACAAGCAATTAGCCTTAAAGTATATGAGTATCTTTTAAAACCCATAGACGAAGAAGAACTTATAAAAATAATAAACAATATTAAAGCAGAAATTAAAAATAAAATAGCATCCAATAATCCAAATGTAATTGATATCGATTCGTATATAATAAACAGTAAAGATAACTATTATGTAAATCAAGCCTTACTGGAGATAAAAAATAATTATCATAAAAAAATATCCCTTGAAGGAATATCAGAAATGCTCGGGGTTAGTCCAAGCTATTTAAGTAGAAAGTTTAAATCAATAACCTCTCAAACCTTTATGGACATTTTAAATCAATACAGAATTAAAAAATCTATTGATTTATTAATGTCTGGTAAATACAGGGTATATGAAATATCTGATTTGGTTGGATTTGGTGATTATAAGAATTTCTTTAATACATTTAAAAAATATCTAAATATATCTCCTACTGAATTTTTAAAACAGGAAGATAAAAGGCTGTATAGTAGATAAAGTCTTCTATACAGCCTTCTTTTATAAACTTATAAACTCTGGTATGACTTCATTTATTAATGTAGCAATAGCATTATTGTCGTTACTTACAGTAATACATTTCGCAGCCTTTTTTAAATCCTTATGAGCATTTTCAGTTGCAACACCAAGAAAAGCTACTTTTATCATCTCAATATCATTACAATAATCGCCTATTGCAACTACTTTATTTTCGTTAACATCCATTAATTTAATAAGTTCTTTTAAAGCACTTCCCTTTGATACTCCATATGGCAGAATTTCAAGATATCTTTCAGTTGAAAACATGCAATTCAACTTATTATTAGGTATAATGCCTTCGATTCTTTTTAGTATGCTTTTTAATATTTCATTTTTGCCGTTAAAAATAACCTTTAACCAGTTGTCATCTACAATATCCAAAACATTAGCTAATTCATATGGTTGCTTCTCATTTATAACATACGGATCAATATAAGTTGTACCAGAGACTATATACATCTTTCCAACTGTAAAAATCTGAACACAGATTTCACTATACTCATATAATATATCTCTAATTATATAGGCTAAAACATTATTATTTAGACAAGCATATTTAATAAATCTTTCATATTTAAAATCGTAAATTGCAGCACCATTATATAAAATAGCTGGGCAATTTATTGGTAAGTCTTTAATAAATGGCCTTATATTTAATTCAGTTCGTCCTGTTGCAACAGTAAAAAGTCCTCCATTTTCAACAAAATACCTTAAAGTATCAATATTTTTTCTTGATATATTCTTTTTAGAATCCATTAAAGTACCATCTAAATCTGAAACAACTAATATTCCATTAAAATTCATTATTTGTCCTCCCAACTATATGCTAATGTTTTTACTACCTGTCAGTTTAAAGAATATAAGCAATGAAACAATAGTTGTTGCTGTTAGTATTGTTGAAAGAGCTGCTGCTGTACCGTAGCTTGCCCTAACAACTTCAGTATAAATTGTTACAGACATTGTTCTTGTATTAGATGTATAAAGTATAACCGATGCACTTAATTCATTAATTACAGTGATCCAGCTTAAAATAGCTCCAGATAAAACTCCAGGAAGCATCATTTTTGCTGTAACTTTAAAGAAGGTTCTAACTGGTGAACAACCAAGACTAATAGAAGCCTCTTCAATACTTGGGCTTATTTGATAAAGTATTGCCGCACTTGACCTTAAGGTATAAGGAAGCCTTCTTATTACGAATGCCATTATCATTATAGTAGCTGTACCACTTAATATGATATAACCTTTATTAAATGCAAGTAAAAGAGTAATTCCAAGAACTGAACCAGGAATTATATATGGGAACATTGTTACTGTATCTATTATTGTTGTAACTGTACTTTTTCTTCTGGTTGAAATATATGCTGTTAGCATTCCAAGAAGTATAATTATAACAATTGCTACTAACCCATAAACATATGTGTTTGCAATTGATTTTCCTAATCTACTAAATACAGTTCTATAACTCTTTAGAGAAAATTCATGTAAAAACATTGCTCCCTTTGTATTCAAAAATGAGGTATAAATTACTGTTAATTGAGGAATTATCGATAATATTACTACTAAATATATGAATATATGTGCTAAATATTTTCCTATACCCTCTAATTCACCTATCTGTATAGGTCTAAGTGAACTCATAACATAAGATTTTTTATTTATTATATATCTTTGAATTAGAAACATAATTGAAGTTAAAAATACCATAACCGTTGCCATTGCAGCAGCAAAGTTTGCCTGACCACCAACTTCACTAATAAATTCAGAATATATTAAAGTTGGCATAACATTATATCCTTCTCCAATTAATACAGGTGTACCAAAATCTGCAATTGCATTCATAAAAACCAAAAGAGCTCCTGCAAGAAGTGTTGGCAAAATTAAAGGAATAATTACAAAAACCAATTTTCTTGATGGTTTTGAACCTAAACTCTCTGAAGCTTCGATTAAGGATGAGTCTATTTTCTTTAATGCACCAGATACATACAAATATATAAATGGATATAATTTTAAAGTTAGAACCAATAATATTCCTACATAACCATAAATAGTAGGAACATTCAAATTAAAATTTTGCTTAAAAAATTTTGTTATAACTCCACTTCTTCCACATAGTAAAACCCAAGAATATGCCCCTATAAAAGGTGGAGATAGCATTGAAATTATAATTAATATTTCAAGAAATCTCTTTCCCCTTATTTTATATGCTGTCATTAAATAAGCAATTGGAAGACCTATTATAATTGATAATAGCGTCACACTTGTAGCAGAAACAATACTATTTATCAATGCTTGATAATAATACTTTCTGCTAAAAAACTTTTGAAAGTTAGCTAATGTAAATTTAGATGTCAAAGGCTCCTTAAATGCATCCATAAATAATGTAGTTAAAGGATAGATTAAAAATAAAGCAAAAATAATCAAAATTACCAGTGTTACTATTGTCCAAAAATCAAACTTAATTTTTTTATTCATTAATAATCACATCCTCTACCAAATTTACACTTCCGTCTTCACTAAAAACATTAATTCTTGTTAAATCTGGTTCTAAATAAATCTCATGATTTTCTTTTAAAAATTTATTTGTATCTGAAATGTCCTGAACAAATTCACACACCCTATTTTCTCCAAATACTATATCATCTTTTAATATAAATTCATAATTTATGAACTTACCAAAGAATGTTCCTTTTAGTATCTTTACTTTAAGTCCCTTATCAGAAATTTTAAGTTCCTCTGGTCTTATTGATACAACAACGTCTTGTCCTTCCTTTACATCACTCTTTAAATTGTTCATCTTTAATCTATATTCTTTATTAAATACCACATATTTATCGCCATTTTCTATACTTATCTTTGCTTTGATTAAATTTGAACTTCCTATGAAGGTTGCAACAAATGTATTAATTGGTCTTTTATATATTTGGCATGGTGTGCCTACCTGCTGAACAATACCCTCCTTCATTACAGCAATTCTATCTGATATAGCAAGTGCCTCCTCTTGATCGTGTGTTACATAAACTGTGGTTATTCCTATTTGTTTTTGAATATCTCTAATAACACTTCTCATCTCTATTCTTAACTTTGCATCAAGGTTAGAAAGAGGCTCATCCATAAGAAGAACATTAGGACGTATTACAATTGCACGCGCAAGGGCAACTCTTTGTTGTTGACCACCAGATAGTCTATCTGGAAGCCTATCTTTGTAATCATACATCTTAACCGTCTTTAACATTTCTTCAACTCTTTTATCGCTCTCATCCTTAGAAACTTTTCTTAATTTTAGTCCATATTCAACATTTTCTTTAACTGTTAAATGTGGAAATATTGCATAATTTTGAAATACCATACCAATATTTCTCTTATATGCAGGTATTTCATTTATTACCTCATCATCAAATTTAATATAACCTCCATCTATGCTATTAAATCCTGCTATCATCCTTAATAAGGTCGTCTTACCACATCCTGAAGGACCAAGTAAAGTAAAAAATTCACCATTTTTAATTTCTAATGATAAATCAGGAATAACTGTAGTTTTTTCATATTTCTTAACTACGTTTACAATTTTAATCGCTACACTCACATATATACCCCCTTTAATAATTAGGCCTACAACAAAAGTCGCAGGCCCTAATTTTTTCTATTTACTACTTGTGAATATATCTTTAAATTTATCCAGCCACTCTTGTTTGCTCTTATTTACAGTTGCCTCATCATCCTTAATTAGATTCATTTCATTTAAAGCCTTTAATCCTGATGCCGCTGGAACATCCTTTCTTACTGAACGTCTACATAGCTGATTTGCAATTAATGTTTGAGCTTCTTTGCTTGTTACAAAATCTATGAATTTCTTTGCATTTTCTAAATTCTTAGCACCTTTAATTATTTGTACAGTGTCTGGTTTTGCTATAACTCCTTCCTTCATATATATAACTTCAACAGGAGCACCGTCTTTTACATATTTTGCTGCTGCTTCTTCAAATGTAAGACCTACTGTATATTCACCATCTGCAACACCTTTATATACTGCTGATGAACCACTTAATAATTTACCATCTAAATTCTTACATAGTTGTCCAACATATTCCCATCCCTTATTAGGATCACCTTGTCCCATTGCATAAAGCATATTTACAAGATGTTCAAAGGATGAAGATGATTTTGATGGATCAGCAAATGCTATCTTTCCCTTTAAAGCAGGATTTAGTAAATCTTGATATCCTTCAATTTTAATGTTACCTATTAAATTCTTATTTACCATAATAACACTTGGAATCATTGTAAATCTTGTTATCATACCCTCTGTATTTTTGCAGTCATCTAATACTGAATCTTCATTTTTGCTCTTATATTCTTGGAATAAGTCCATTTTTGGCTTTACTGTTGATAAAGAACCACCCCATAGAACATCACCTAATGGGTTATCCTTTTCTGCTTCAATTCTCTTTAAAAGTTCACCTGTACCTGCTGTAACAACTTCTGCTGTGATTCCTGTACTTTTCTCAAATTCTGCAACAATTGGATTTATGAATTCAACAGGATGAGGACAATAAATTACTACTTTTTTAGATGCATTATCAGTATTACTTGTTGTTTGTGTTTTTGAGTTAGAACAAGAAGCTAATGAAACCACCATTAGTGCACTTAGAGCTAAACTTAAAATTCGTTTCACATTTAATTCCCCCTTCATTTTTTTCTTAACTTAATATTAACAAGTTTTAATTTTCAGAACAATCCAAATAATTATATAAACATCCAAAATCTTGACCAAATATAAAAAATATAAAAAGGCTGCAAACGCAGCCTTTTTATTATCTTGCAAACTCAGCTCCTCTTTCAAGAGCTTTTTTATTCAACTCATAGAATTGCTCTTTTCCATGTTCCTTTAGAGCCTTAAGAAGTGATTCCATCTTTACTATCTTTGTCTTTTCAACAAGTGCTCCAAGTAGAACCATATTGGCAATCTTCTTTGAACCAACTTCTTCAGCTATCTTTTGAGCAGGTATCTTTATAATTTCTATGTCTGTTCTTTCTGGTTCTCTATTTACAAGGTCGCTATCTATTATTAATAATCCACCCTTTACAACATGGCTTTCAAACTTATCAAGTGATGGTCTATTCATTACAACTACTGTTGTTGCATCAACAACAAGTGGTGAACCTACTGGTTCGTCTGAAAGTATAACTGAGCAGTTTGAAGTACCTCCACGCATTTCAGGTCCATATGATGGGAACCAAGAAACATTTAGATTCTCTTCGAGTCCTGCATATGCTAAGAATTTACCCATTGAAAGAATTCCTTGTCCTCCAAATCCTGCAAATATAATTTCTTGATTTGCCATATTACTTCACCTCCCCTGTAGTTGCATCCTTCTTAACTCCAAGTGGATAGTATGGAATCATATTATCTCTTAACCACTTTACTGATTCATTTGGTGATAATCCCCAGTTTGTTGGACATATTGATAATACTTCTACAAGGGAGAATCCTAATCCTTGAAGTTGTATTTCAAATGCCTTCTTTATTGCCTTTTTAGCCTTTATTATATTTGGAACGCTGTCAACTGAAACTCTTTCAACATATACTGCTCCATCTAATGTTGAAATCATTTCTGATACCCTAATTGGATATCCTGCTGTCTTTACATCTCTTCCATATGGTGAAGTCTCTGTAACTTGACCTGGAAGTGTAGTAGGTGCCATTTGTCCACCAGTCATACCATATATAGCATTGTTAACGAATATTGTTGTAATTCTCTCACCTCTTGCAGCAGCATGAACTATTTCTGCTGTACCTATAGCTGCAAGGTCACCATCTCCTTGGTATGTAAATACAACACTATCTGGTACTGCTCTTTTTATTCCTGTTGCAACAGCTGGAGCTCTTCCATGTGCAGCTTCATACATATCGCAAGCAAAATAATCGTACGCAAGAACTTAACATCCAACAGGTGCAACACCTATTGTCTTATCAAGTATTCCAAGTTCATCGATTACTTCTGCAACTAATCTATGAATAACACCGTGTGTACATCCTGGACAATAGTGAGTTGGCACATCAAGTAGTGCCTTTGGTCTATCGAATACTACTGTCATTATTTTGCACCTCCTACAATTCCCTTTATCTTGTTTGCTATTTCAGCTGGAGTTGGAACCATACCACCACTTCTACCATAGAAGTGAACTGGCTTTCTACCATTAACTGCAAGTTGAACATCCTCAAGCATTTGTCCACAGCTCATTTCAACTGAAATAAATCCATTCTTAGTCTTATCTATAACCTTATCGAATGCTTCAACTGGATATGGCCATAAAGTTATTGGTCTAATTAAACCAACATTTATACCTTCCTTCTTTAGCATCTTTATTGCATTCTTACAAATTCTTGATAGTGTACCGTAGGATACTATTACAAGGTCCATTTCTTCATCGCAATTGTATAGTTCATATCTTACTTCATTCTTTTCAATCTCTCTATATTTTTCTTGAAGTTTATTGTTATGTGCTTCAAGTTCTTCTGGCTTTAAGAAAAGTGAATTTATTACGTTATGCTTTTCTCTTCCCTTTAATCCATTTGCAGCCCAAGTCTTTTCTGGAAGTTCCTTCTTTGGTCTTTCTTTAAATTCAACTGGCTCCATCATTTGACCAAGCATTCCATCTCCCATAACCATAACTGGGTTTCTATACTTATCTGCCACATCAAAGGCATCTTGAACAAGATCAACCATTTCTTGAACTGATGCTGGAGCAAATA
Source organism: Caloramator sp. (assembly GCA_026418935.1). Classification (GTDB taxonomy): domain Bacteria; phylum Bacillota; class Clostridia; order Clostridiales; family Caloramatoraceae; genus Thermobrachium. The sequence continues at coordinate 11,897 of JAOAAJ010000077.1, forward strand.
CTACTAATCTGTAGTCTCCATGTCCACCACCCTTAGTTGCTTGGAAGTAGTCTGATTGTGCTGGTTGTATACCTCCAAGTCCTGGGCCTCCACGAACTATATTTATAATTACACATGGAAGCTCTGCACCTGCTATATATGAAATACCTTCTGCCTTTAAGCTTATACCAGGGCTTGATGAAGAAGTCATTACTCTAACTCCTGCACCTGCAGCACCATAAACCATATTTATTGCTGCTACTTCACTTTCAGCTTGTAGGAATACTCTTCCTACCTTTGGCATTCTTCTTGACATATAAGCTGCAACTTCTGTTTGTGGTGTTATAGGATATCCAAAGAAACATTGGCATCCTGCATGAATGGCAGCTTCACCTATTGCTTCATTTCCCTTCATTAAAACTTTATCAGCCATCTAAGCTTACCTCCTTAAACCCTTTATTTTTCAACCTTTATAACTACATCTGGACATATTCTTGCACATGAAGCACAAGCTATACACTTTTGCATATTATCTCCCTTTACAGTTGCTGGATGATAACCCTTTGTGTTTAGCTTTTCATCAAATTCAATTATTTTTACAGGGCAAACTTCGATACAAAGTCCACAGCCTTTGCATCTTTCTTCTCTAAAAGTTACCTTTCCCATAGTCTACCTCCTATTTTTTTATTATTTATTCATCAAGATACTTTCTCCAAGGAGGGAGCATAAATATCTTGATTGGGAATATCTCATTTTTTATTTTGTCTTTTACTTCTTCTACTAAGTCTTCTCTTACAACGGTATATTTAATTGGTATATTAGTTCTTTTAGATACTTCTTCCACAATATTTTGACCATTTAGAATATCTTCTATCCTTGTTTCGTAGGATAAGTTGGAATTATTAATCAAATATTTCACTTTAAGCCTTGATGCTGCCTCAATATCCCTTATATATTCTAAGATGCCTTCTACATCCTTTGTAAATGGCCTTGTTGTATTTATTACAAAATACATATCGTAGTCTTCCATCTTAAAATATCTGTTGTATTGACCAAGGGCAACAGCCCCTTGGTCATCCCCACCAACATCAAGAACTACATCATAACTTTTATCATTAAATACGGCTAATGTTTCAAGTGGAATAGTTCCAAGTTCAGCATTTGCCATCTCTTTTGGTGTTGCTATAACTCTTATTCCTAAGCTCTCAAGGTATTCCTTTTCATCCCTTGTACAAAAGTATGGATTTACTATGTCAAGGTCTGCTATACATACCTTTTTCCCTTCATCCCTTAATTTTATAGCATAATTTATAGAGATTTCTGTTTTGCCACTTCCAAAATGTCCTGTAAATATTCTTATTCTTGACTCCATTTAATCACATCCTATTTATATTCCTTAGCTGTTTCTTCTCCCTTTAAAACTCTAAGTCCACCTTCAGCAAGTGCAAGCATTTCATCTTCACCTGGATATACAACAACAGGTGCAATGAAGCTTATTCTTTCTTTTATCCAGCTTACATATTCTTCTCCGTAAGCAAGACCTCCAGTTAGTATAATTGCATCTACCTCACCCTTTAAAACTGCTGCACAGCTACCAATTTCCTTTGATACTTGATATGCCATAGCCTTATATATAAGTTCTGCTTCCTTGTTACCTTCATCCATCATCTTCTTTACTTCTCTTCCATCATTTGTACCAAGATAAGCAACAAGTCCACCTTTGCCTGTAATCTTCTTTTTTATTTCATCTTGTGTGTATTTTCCTGAGAAGCACATCTTAACAAGGTCTCCTACTGGAAGTCCTCCTGATCTTTCTGGTGAGAAAGGTCCTTCACCATCAAGTGCGTTGTTTACATCAACAACTCTTCCTTTTTTGTGAGCACCTACTGAAATTCCACCACCCATATGTGCAACTATAAGATTTAGGTCTTCGTATTTTACTCCCTTTTCCTTTGCATATCTTTTAGCAACAGCCTTTTGATTTAATGCGTGGAATATGCTCTTTCTCTCAATTTCTGGCATACCTGATATTCTTGCAACATCCTGCATTTCATCAACTACAACAGGGTCAACTATAAATGATGGTATGTTATATTTTTTTGCTATCTCAAATGCGATTACTCCACCTAAATTAGAAGCGTGTTGCCCTTGTACACCTATTTTTAAATCCTCAAGCATCTTTTCATTTACTGAATATGTACCACCTTCAATTGGTTTTAATAATCCACCACGTCCAACTACTGCATTTAATGTACTTAAATCTATTCCCTTATCTTCAACAGCCTTTATAATAACATTCTTTCTAAACTCATATTGATCAAATATAGTTGCATAAGGTGCAAGCTCTTCTGCTGAATGTCTTAGAGTCTCTACAAATACTGGGTTTAAATCATCGTAAACTGCTATTTTTGTTGATGTAGAACCTGGATTTATAATTAGCATTCTATTCATGTTACATCCTCCTTTTAAATTATAGGCATGCAACAAGGCACGCAAGAGCTATTGAATAGAGCTTGCTTTCATTGCTATCAGCTCTTGAAGTTAATATTACTGGTGCTGCTGCTCCAACAAGTATTCCTCCGTTTTTCGCATTTGCTGTATATGTTAAAGTCTTATACATAACGTTTCCTGTTTCGATATTTGGAACAAGTATGATGTCTGCATTACCTGCAACTGGGCTCTTTATTCCCTTATGCTTTGCTGCCTCTTCTGATAGAGCATTATCTATTGCAAGTGGTCCATCTACTATACATCCCTTTATTTGGCCTCTATCATTCATCTTTGATAGAGCTGCTGCATCAAGTGTTGGTTGCATATCTGGGTTTACAACTTCAACTGCACATACAGGAGCTACCTTTGGAACTTCTATTCCAATAGCATGTGCTACCTTTACAGCATTTTCTAATATTTGCTTCTTAGTATTTAAATCTGGTGCTATATTCATTGCAGCATCTGTAACAAGTAAAATTCTTTGAAGAGCTGGAACTTCAAAAACTGCAACGTGTGATAATACTCTTCCTGTTCTTAATCCCTTTTCTTTATCAAGAACTGCTCTTAAGAAGGTTGCTGTATCAATAAGCCCCTTCATAAGCATATCTGCCTTCTTTGTTGAAACAAGCTCAACTGCCTTCATAGCAGCCTTTGAATTGTCCTTTTCATCAATAACTTCAAAGTCATCTAAATTTATTCCCAATGAACCTGCTATCTCTTCAATCTTTTGTCTATCCCCAACTAAAACTGCATCTGCAAGCCCCATTGCTTTTGCATCTCTTACAGCCTCTAAAACTGGTTCATCCTGTGCAACCGCAACAGCAATCTTTTTTCTCTCTCCACATTTAACTTTGTTTAAAACTTCATCAAAGGTTCTTATCATATTCCCACCTCTTCTTCATATATTTTGGCCTTTTCTTCTCCTATTAAGACTCTATAGGCACCTTCTGCTAAAGCCTGCATTTCATCTTCTCCTGGAATAACAACAACATCTGCAATAAACTTAACCATATCAGTTATGTAATCTACAAGCCTTTGTGAATATGCAAGTCCTCCTGTTAGTATTATTCTATCAACATTTCCATATAAAACTGTACTTACGGCACCTATTTCTTTTCCTATTTGATAACACATGGCCTCAAATATTAGTTTTGCCTTTTTGTCGCCTTTTTTAATCATCTCTTCAACAACTCGTGCATCATTTGTACCTAAATACCCCACAAGCCCCGCTTGACCTACCATCTTCTTTTTTAGTTCCTTTTGTGTATATTTCCCTGAAAAAGCAAGCTTAACCAAATCCCCAACAGGTACCTGCCCGCACCTTTCAGGTGAAAATGGTCCACTTTCATTAGCGTTATTTACATCAACTATCTTACCCTTTTTTAAAGGTGCTACAGATATTCCTCCTCCTAAATGTGCCACTATAAAATTACATTCATCTAATCTCTTTCCTAAATCCTTTGCTACCCTTCTTGAAACAGCTTTAATATTTAAAGCATGAACAAGGGATCTTCTTTTAATTTCTGGTATACCTGAAATTCTTGCTATTTCCTCAAACTCATCAACTGCAACAGGGTCAACAATATAGGCTTCTTTACCTATCTCATCTGCTATTGATTTTGCAATTATTCCCCCTAAATTTGAAGCATGCTCGCCTTGAAAGCCAACCTTTAGATCCTCAATCATTTTATCAGTAACCTTATATGTACCAGATGGCATAGGTCTTAAAAGTCCACCACGTCCCACAATACAATCGAAATCTTCTACCTTTATACCTTCTTCATTTAAGTATTCTAATATTTGTTTTTTTCTAAAATCGAATTGTTCTGCAATTTTTTCATATTTTGCAAGTTCTGTTGCATCGTGTGTAATATTTGTTTGTTTTACCTTCACATCTTTTTCAAATACTGCAATTTTTGTTGATGTTGACCCTGGATTTATTGCAAGAATTAATCCCCTCATAAAAACTACACCCCTATTTGAAATTTATATTATAATTTTCTAAAAAATTTATCTATTCTTATTTTACTGTATAATACCCCATATTTGCAACAAAAATATTTAAAATTTATTATGCATATTTAACAAATTAGCATATCTTTTTTACTCTAATGGTGCGTATTTTTGCATTATTTTTTCAGCTGTCTTAATTCCATCAACCGCAGCAGACATTATCCCCCCAGCATATCCTGCTCCCTCGCCTGATGGATATAGCCCTCTTATTGTACTTGATTCGAAATTTTCCATTCTTATGATTTTTACAGGAGCTGATGTTCTTGTTTCAATTCCCGTTAAAATTGCATCATAACTTGCAAATCCTTTAATTTTTATATCAAAATCGTATAAAGCCTCTTTTAAAACAGCTATAACATAACTTGGTAGGCATTCACTTAAACTTGCAAAATTATATCCTCTTGTATAGCTTGGTTTTACTTTTCCAAGTTTCTTTGATACCTCATCCTTAAGAAAATCTCCAACAAGCTGGATAGGTGCAATATAGCCTCCTCCACCTACTTTATATGCTAACTCTTCATATTGTCTTTGAAATTCCATACCGGCAAGAGGATGTGAACTTGCAAAATCAGGTGAGCCTACTCCAACAACTATTGCACTATTTGCATTATTTTTATCTCTTTTGTATTCACTCATACCATTTGTTACAAGCCTGTTTTCCTCTGATGCTGCTGCTACAACTGTTCCTCCTGGGCACATACAAAAACTATAGCAAGGTCTTCCATAGGTTTTACTTGTATAGGTGAGCCTATAGTCTGCCGCTTTAAGCTTTGGATGTTTTGCAAATTTTCCATATTGATTTTCATCAATCATACTCTGGAGGTGTTCAATTCTAACACCTATTGCAAAGGGTTTTTGTTCAAACTCTACCCCTCTTTTTAAAAGCATCTCATAGGTATCCCTTGCACTATGTCCTATTGCAAATATAACAACATCCGAATCTATTTCATATTCATTGTTAACTATTACACCCTGAATTTTATTGTCTTTAACTATTATGTCTGTTACCTTTGAATCAAATTTAACTTCTCCTCCAAAGGATTTAATTTTTTCTCTAATATTTTTTACAACTGTCTGCAGTATATCAGTTCCAATATGAGGCTTTCCTGAATACATTATTTCAGGAGGTGCTCCTGCCTCAACAAATTCTTCAAGTACATAAGTAATTCTTGAATCTTTAATTCTTGTAGTTAGTTTCCCATCTGAAAAGGTTCCTGCCCCACCTTCTCCAAACTGTACATTGCTTTCTAAATTCAATTCTCCTGTATTCCAGAAATTTTGTATATCTTTAGTTCTTTTTTCAACACTTGAGCCTCTTTCCAAAATAATTGGTCTGTACCCGTTTTTTGCCAAAATAAGACCGGCAAAAAGCCCTGCCGGTCCTGTTCCAACTATTATTGGTCTCTTTAATAATTTTTCTTCACCAAAGTTAAAATCTTCATCAAGATTTGTATCATCTAATAAAACGTCCTTTGAATTTGCCTTTGCCACAACCTTCGATTCGTTATTACATTTAAATTCAACCTGATATACAAAATCTATCTTATTTTTTCTTCTTGCATCTATTGATTCCTTTAATATCTTATAATCCCATATATCCTTCTTGTTAACCTTTGACATTTTACAAGCTATATCTAATACCTTGTCTATATTATCGTCTAATGAAATTCTTATATTGTTTACTCTTATTGTCATACAATACCTCCATCATTTTTTGCTTATTTTTAACTTTATCTTCTCTGGTTCAACGTTTACCACTTCAAAATATTCTGGCTTTATTATTTTTATTGGGACAGTAAATTCTCCTTCCGACAATTCAGAAACATCCAAGATTGCTGTAAATTGCTTTAAGTCTATTTGATTTATTTGACTTTCACTTCCTCTAATTATTAAAGTAACTTCTTCTTGAGAAGGACTATAAATATATTCCTCCTTTTGATTTTGGAAACTTATAGGAAGTTTTATCTCCTTTTGTATTATATTTTCTACAGCTAATTCTACTAATATGCTATTTTCTTTATTTTTTAAAAAAACACCCTTTGGTATATTAAGTTCAACCTGCTTTGATGTTGTTTGATAAATATTTTGCAAATCTATAGGTTTTGTCTCTATCTCTTTTATATTATTTAAAATTTTTGCATCTCCTAATATGTATATATTGGGTTCAGTTAAATTTATATCCTTAAGCACCTTGCCTTTAGGTAGAGAATTTTTTGTAACAACCTTTATTGGAACTTGTTTTGCAGATTTTATGCTTACAAATACATCTACATATCTTGGGTCTGTTTCTACGTTAAATACTTGCCTTCTTTCCCTATCATAGGGCTTTACAACTATCGAATTGTTTATATCTGAAAATGAACCAGTAACATCAACTTGACCTTCAACATAATAAACCTTATTTATATATTCCTCTGGCCCAACTACTAATATTTCAGATGGTTTAACAATCGGTTCTAAATTGTCATAACCCTGTTTTGGTATTCCTGTTACATTAATATTAACAGGAAAGGCTTTAGCAACAAGATTATCAAGCTTTACCCTTATATATGGAAAAATACCTTCGCTAACAACTTCAATACCTTGAGGTTTTCTTTTTATCTCAACGGGTATATTATTATCTCCTCTTTTTAAATAACCTCCCATATCAGCCTCTACCTTAAAATCATCCTTTGTTACCTTAAAAACATCAAGTGCTCTTCCCTTTACAGTTAAATTTATTGTAAATGTTTGATCTGGTAACATAACTAAATTAGAACGTGATATGTTTTCTGTATTATATAGAGTAACTGGTATGTCCTCAATCGTTCTTACTAAAACTGGATTTTTTTCCCCCATAACATAGAGCCAAAGTATAAAAGCTATGAAAATAGAAGCAGTTATAACCATTATTTGCTGTTTATCTTTGACAGCCATATTTTCACCCTCTTAAACAAAGTTGTATCTATTTCAATATTTTTCTTTAATACTCCATATAAAACCTTCTTTAATCTTTCTGCATTATAACCCCTAACAAGCTTACCGTTGATAGATATTGATATAATACCTGTTTCCTCAGATACAACAACAGCAAGTGCATCGCAAGTCTCTGTAATACCTATTGCAGCCCTATGCCTTGTACCAAGTTCCTTTGATACAAACTGTTCAGTTAACGGTAAAACACAAGATGCTGCTACAATTCTATCTTTTCTTATTATCACAGCACCATCGTGAAGTGGAGTATTTTCAACAAATATATTTTCTAACAGCTGTGATGAAACAACACCATCAATTACTGTTCCACTCTCAACATAATCATTAAGCCCAGTATCCTGTTCAATTACAATCAAGGCACCTGTCTTACTCTTCGACATATTATCTGCTGCAATAACTATTTCATTTACTACTTTCTCTACTTCTTCGTCGCTATCAAACAGTCTTCTATTAAGTATTTTGCTCCTTCCAAGATGTTCAAGGGCTTTTCTAAGCTCTGGTTGAAAAATAATTATAAGTGCTATCAAACCTACTGTTAATGTGTTTTGAATAAGCCAATGTAAAGTTATAAGTCCTAATATTTCACTGGCCTTCATAACTAAAAGTATAAATACAAGTCCTTTTACCAGCTGTTCTGCTCTTGTTTTTCTAATAAGTGAAAACAACTTGTAAAAGATATAAGCTACAATTAAAATGTCAATTACATTTAAGATTGTCACATGTTTAATAATCGAAATCATACTATTTAAATCAAACATAGCAGCCAACCCCTTAATAGTATTTATATACTAATTATAATACAAAATTATCCTATGTGAACAATTAATTTAGGCATGCATATAAAAAAGCATGCCCATTAGTCCATTAGCTTAATTCCTAATTTTTCGTAAAAAATATAACCAATTTCATTACTCTGCTTTAATCCATTCTTTTTTTGGAAATTGAAAACTGCCTGTTTCATATCCTCGCCATAAATTCCATTTACATATCCTTTAAAATATCCCTTTTCCTTTAGTAGCCTTTGAACCTCATAAACATCCGACCCCCTATCTCCAGGCCTTAATATTCTAAAACCTTCTCCAAAGGGGCCATATGGACCTCCATATATTCTCACAGTTGTACCAATTGGAACTATTTTGTATAGCTCCCTGACGTCCTTATTATACATCCTTATACACCCTTCAGATTCATCATGTCCTATTGACCAAGGTTCACTTGTACCGTGTATACCATATTTTCCCCAAGGAACATTAAACCCCATCCATCTACCACCAAATCCTTCTCCCCAGGTATCTTTATTAATTATTTTCCAAACTCCTATAGGCGATGGAGTATTTGGTCGTCCTGAAGCTATTGGATATGATTTTATAAGTTCATTGTCTTTATATAAATATAATTTATTTATAGTTACATCAACAAAAATATAATACCTTGAGCTTGAATTTTTGTTTTTCTTAAAAACACTGTCACTTCTTACAAATATAAGTGTTCCACCAACTGCTACTATAATACACATAAGTACAATTATAAAAAGTGCAATATACCTCCTTTTCATCGTCTCCCCCCATATAATCACTTAATTATAAAATATGAAAAAGATGCAAAAATAATGAATATTTTATAAGTTTTTAACTAAAAATAAACCTGTACTTACTATGGAATTTTAAATATTACAGTTAAACCATTTTAAAGGAGGTAAAATATATGATGAATAAGAACATTTCTTGTACAGTACGCGATTGCAAACACCATGCAGGAGCTCAAAATTATTGCACACTAAATTCAATTCAAGTTGTAAACCATCATAATCCTGCAAAAGATAAAGAGGCAACAGATTGCGGAAGCTTTGAATGCAAATAAAATGGGACCAAATGGTCCCATTTTTACTTCTTAAGTGCTGCTATCATTACACCTGATACGATAGTACCTATAACAATTGATACTGCATATAATAACAATCCACCTACTGCATTTGGTATTGGTAAAACAAATATTCCCCCGTGTGGTACAGCAAGTGTACACTTAAATGCCATTGAAAGTGCTCCTGTTACTGCTGAACCTACCATAATTGAAGGTATAACTCTAAGTGGGTCTGCTGCTGCAAATGGTATTGCACCTTCTGTTATAAATGATATTCCAAGGAAAAATGCTGCTTTTCCTGCTTCTATTTCTTCCTTTGTAAATTTATTTTTAGCTATTCTTGTTGCTAAGAACACTCCAAGTGGTGGTACCATACCAGCTGCCATTACGGCTGCCATAACAGTTGAAGGTTGTCCTGCTGCTAATGTACCAACTGCAAAAGTATATGCCGCTTTGTTTACTGGGCCACCCATATCAAAAGCCATCATAAGTCCTAATACTATTCCAAGAGTTATTGCACTACCTCCACTTAAACTATTTAACCATCCTTCCATTGCTTTATTTATTGAAGCAACTGGAGTTCCTACTACATAAATCATTCCAAGACCAACAATTAAAGTTGATAGCAATGGAAGTACTAAAACAGGCATTAAACCTTCCATAGTTTTTGGTAATTTAATTGTTTTCTTTAAAAGTTCAACAACATAACCTGCTGCAAAACCTGCAATAATACCACCTAAGAAACCTGCACCAAGCTTGCTTGAAAGAACACCACCTATCATACCTGGAACAAGACCTGGTCTATCAGCTATTGAAAATGCTATATATCCTGCTAATATTGGTACAATAAGTGAGAATGCTCCTCCACCACCTATATCCATAAGTGCTGCTGCAAGTGTTCCTTTTTGTTCAAAGGCTTTAATACCAAAAGCAAAGGATAGAGCAATTAATATACCACCTGCTACTACAAAAGGAATCATAAATGAAACACCAGTCATTAGATGTTTATATGCTCCTGTTATTTTTTTCTTTTCCTCTTGCTTTGCTTCAAATACCTTTTCAACATAGTTATTTTTCTTTTCAAGTTTCATTGCTGATTGAATTAGTCCTTTTGCATCCTTAATAGCATCTTTTACTGAAACCTCAATCATTGGGAGGCCATTAAACTTCGATTTATCAATTTTTGTATCTGCTGCAATAATAACAGCGTGAGCTTCTTTTACATCCTCTGCAGTTATTTCATTTTCTACTCCTACAGAACCTCTTGTTTCTATTTTAATTTCAACTCCAAGTTCCTTTGCTGCTATCTTAAGTGCCTCAGCAGCCATATAAGTATGAGCAATCCCTGTTGGACAGGATGTTACTGCTAAAAGTTTCATAATATCTTCCCCCTCATCATTCATTAAATGCATTTATAACATCTTCATAA
>JAOAAJ010000078.1 GCA_026418935.1 Caloramator sp.
AGATGTGTATAAGAGACAGCTATATATCCAGCACAAAGTATTTCACAAAAAATAAAGGATAAAGTTTTAGAATATACAAAAAGGATTTCAAAGGCAATAGGAATTATGGGAATGATAAATATTCAGTTTATTGAGTATAAGGATGAACTTTATGTAATAGAGGTAAACCCAAGAGCGTCAAGAACAGTTCCTTTTATAAGTAAGGTAACAGGTGTTCCAATAGTTGAAATAGCAACAAGGGTAATGCTTGGAGAGAAGCTTAAAAATATAGGTTATGGAGTAGATGTGTATAAGGAGTCAGAAATTGTTGCAGTAAAGGTTCCTGTATTTTCAACTGAAAAGCTAAAGAATGTTGAAGTTGCATTAGGACCTAATATGAAGTCAACAGGAGAAGTTTTAGGTGTTGGAAGAAGTTTAAGTGAGGCACTTTATAAGGGATTTTTGGGGGCAGGTTTGGATATAAAAAAGATTAAAAGCATTTTTGCAACAATAAATGATTATGATAAATATGAGTTTGCACATTTAGCAAAGAGGTTAAAGAAATTAGGATGTTTAATCTATGCAACAGAGGGTACTAAGGAGTTTTTAGTTAAAGAAGGAATAGAGGTAGAGTATGTAAAGGATAATGAAGTATTAGACTTTATAGACAGAGAGAATATAGATATAGTTGTAAATACTCCAACAAAGGGAAATGATTTAGAAAGAGAAGGATTCAAGATAAGAAGAAGAGCTGTGGAGAGAAACATTAAAGTATTAACTTCACTTGATACCTTAAGGGCTGTTGTTGAGGTTATGGAAAATAGAGTGGAATATGATGTTTATGTGTTATAAAGTAGAAACTAAAAGTAATTAAATAAGCTAAAACTATAACTACTAATTATTTTTAAGTTTTGTAGATGGTTAGGGCAGGCATTTGATTAAAATGCTTGTCCTTACTTATTTGAGAAGTTTTATGTGTAAGGGGAGTTGATATAAAAATTAAATGCTATAGAGACAAAATATAATTAATTTTTTGGCACAACATTTCAGAAATAATTGGAAATTTTTATATATAAATCATTTTTAAGACAAGTGTTTTTGTACTAATGTACACAAATTGTTAATACAATTTGTGTAAGAAATGTTATATAATTATTATTGCAGATAATTATTTTAAGGGGGATTTTTATGTATAAGGAAGCACCTTGGAAGTTAAAGGGAGATGGGTATATATTACTTTATAAATTTAAAAAGCGCTTTATAAAGAACAACATATATTCACAGGATTTTTTAAAGGATTGCCCCTGTGGTGGATTAGGGTGTGTTATGATTGTAGACTACAAGGAATCAGATGTAGGACCATATAGGGAACTACTTTTTATACCAGGCAAATTTAAGTTTAATGGTAAAAAATTAAATACAATATCAAAAATATATGTAACAACACAGGACAGCGTTGTAAATGGAATAAGAAATTGGGCTATACCTAAGGAGATTGCAAATTGTATCATAAATAATACTGAAGGAATTAATCATATAGAATTTTCAAAGGGAGAAGAACGTATTTTAAAAATAAGTTTTAAAGATAGAAGGATGAAATTTCCTGTGAACACTAAACTTTTACCATTTCCATTAGTTCAAAAATATCAAGACAAATTATATTATACAAACTTTTATGGAAGTGGTAAGGGAAGCTTTTCAAGGGTAGAACAAATAGAGGTTAATGAAAAGTATTTCCCAAATATAAAATACTATAAACCAATTGCTGTAATTAAAGTTACAGATTTTAATATTGTATTTCCAAAGGCTGAAATAGAGGGGATGAAATTATGAATTTAAGGGGTAAAAATGTTATATTAACAGGTGCGTCATCTGGTATAGGTCTTGAACTTTTATATATGCTTTCAGAAAAAGGGTGTAGGATAATAGCCATTTCAAGGGATATAGATAAAATTCCTAAAATCAATAATGTTTATCCCTACAAATGTGATGTTTCAAACAAGGAAGAGTTAGATAAGTTGTTTGATTATGCACAGAAGTTGTTTGATAGATTAGATGTATTTATAGCCAATGCAGGTTTTGCATATTATGAAAAAATTGAAGAGGCAAATTACGAGCATATAGAGAAGATATTTAAGACAAATGTTTTTGCACCAATATACTGCTTAGAAAAAATGAAGGAGATAAATAAAAACAATGATTTTATGTATGTTATTACTGATTCAGCAGTAGCAAAGATGCCTCTCCCTGGATATGCACTTTATTCTGCTACAAAGAGTGCAGTAGACTCCTTCCAAAATGCATATAGGTTTGAGATGGATAAAAATTGTCATCTAATGGTTGTTTATCCTATAGCTACAAGAACTAATTTCTTTAAAACTTCAAATAAAACTGCACCAGTTCCATTTCCAAGTCAGTCTGCACACTATGTTGCAGGATGTATTATAAAAGGTATGGAGAGAAATAAAAAATATGTAAATCCATCAAAAACTTTTGTTTTAATTTCGGTATTAAATAGGCTTTTTCCGTTTATTTATAAGCTTTATCAGAAATCACAATACAAGAAATTTAAAAGGTGGTTAGAAAAAGTATAAGAGGTGAGGATATTTGAAAAAGAATAAAAAAATTGCAGGTATATTAGCAAGTTTACTTGTTATATTCATTATTATATTTTTAGTATGGGCAGTTCCAGCATATAAGCCTAATTTTGATGTGAAAGGTTTTATAAAATCTAATGAAAAGGTAGAGATAAAAATAGATAGAAACATTGTTATAAATCCTATGAATAAAAAGGCAGAAAAGGGAGTTATTTTTTACCCTGGTGGGAAGGTTGAGCCTTCAGCCTATATTAAAATAGCATCTAATATTGCACAAGAAGGCTATAGGGTAGTTATAACCCCTATGCCCCTTAATCTGGCTATATTTAATAAGAATAAGGCGGATGAGGTAATAAAGGAAAATAGTGATATTAATGTTTGGATAATAGGTGGGCACTCATTAGGAGGAGTTATGGCAGCAGATTATGCCTATAATCATTCTGGCAAAATAAAGGGACTTTTTCTTCTTGCTTCATACCCACAGGAAAAATTAAATTTTAAACAAAAAAATACAAAGGTTATTTCAATATGGGGAAGTGAAGATAAAGTGGCAGATTTAGATAAAGTAAAATCTGCAAAAAATATTTTACCTGATGATGCGTTGTTTGTAGAAATAAAAGGTGGTAATCACGGACAGTTTGGAAGCTATGGAGAACAAAAAGGAGATGGAGAAGCTAAAATAAGTGAAGAAGAGCAACAGAAGATAACAGCTGAATATATTATAAGATTTTTGGAAATAATCGAATAAAAAATATATACAAATGAGGAGATGCTATGGTTATATTTTTAATACTAATAACAATTGCTATATATGGACTTGGCAATTATTATTTAGGTCTTAGGATGTTTAGAAATATAAAAAAAATAATGCCATTTTTGAGTGCAAAGTTTTATTGGGTTGTTATTATATTTTTGTCTTTGAGTTTTATAATTGAGAGGTTTTTAAGGAAATATCTATCAAAAAATCTAAACTACATTATAAGTTTATTAGGTTCATACTATATTGCTGTTTTGTTTTATGTTATGATTGCCTTCTTTTTAGTTGATATATTAAGGTTTTCATTAAAAATTCTAATTAAAGGATATAAAACTCCTACAATGTTAGCTTATGCAAATATTTTTGTTGCAGCCTTAATTATATTTTTAATAATAGTTGGTACAATAAATGCATTAAATACTAAAGTTTCCGAATATAAGATAAAGACAGATAAGAGGATTGCTGAAGATTTAAATATAGTTATGGTAAGTGATGTTCATCTTGGAACAATCATAACAGAGAGAAGATTGAATAAACTTGTTAATTTAATTAACAGTCAATCCCCTGATATTGTAATATTTGCAGGCGACTTGATAGATGATGATATTGATATATTTGAAAAAAGAAGATATGGAGAAGTATTGAAGAATATAAAGTCAAAATACGGTGTATATGCCGTACTTGGTAATCACGAGTATATTTCA
>JAOAAJ010000114.1 GCA_026418935.1 Caloramator sp.
AGTTAATAGAGTTGGCTGATAGTTGTTTCTATATTTTACAGATGAAACAGAACAAGGTATTATTTTATAAGTTTTATCATCAATAAGTTTTCCATCTTTGAATTTAAAGGTTTGTTGGTATATGAATGTGTCTTTATCAAAGGGATTTTTATTTCCTCCAAAGCAGAAGTTACCTAAACTATATATTATTTTCTTTCCTTTATACTCCTCCATTCCCTGAATTACGTGTGGGTGATGTCCTAACACCAAATCAGCTCCACAATCTATTGTATATCTTCCTAAACTTTTTTGTGTTTTGTTTGCATAGTACTTCTGCTCTTCTCCCCAGTGGAAGTTTACTATAACAACCTTTGCACCTTTTGATTTTAAATATTTTATATCATTACTTATTATTTTCCTTAAAGCTTTTGAATCTACTCTTCCACTATATCCTAAAAGTCCAAACTTTACTCCCTTTACCTCAACTATTGTTCTATTTTCTCTTCCGAAGTATTTAATTCCACTTTTTTCTAAGTAGTACATAGTGTCTTTATATCCTTTTAATAGATAATCGTATGTATGGTTATTGGCAAGATTTACTGCATCAATATTTCCTTGCTTTAATATGTTTGTAAACTCTGGTAGACCTTTAAACCTATAATCCTTTTCTGCCATTTTTGTTGCAGTAGTTAGTGTTCCCTCAAGGTTTACTATTGTTAAATCATCCTTTTCAAAGATATGCTTTACGTTTTTGAAAAAGTAATCATAATTTTTATTTTGCTTGTAGAATTCCTCCATAAAAGAATATTTATATCCCTTAGTTAAATCTGAACCTAATGTACAATCTCCTGCTGCTGATATTGTTATTTCTACTGTTTCATTTTGCTGCTGTTGACTGTTATTTGTCTCTGCTAATACTATACTGAAGTTAAAGAAATATAATAATACCGCTATAATTAGTGAAAATGTAATTGTTTTGTTTTTCATCTAACCTCAACTCCTAAACTCTAAAATATTCCATAAATATTATATGATTTACTTTTATTATTATCAATTACATTTTATACTTTTGTAAATTTATACTAAAATTTTAAAATAATTTTTATTAATATTTCTTGAAAGTATGTTATTATATTACTGAAGGGAGTGGTAACAAATGAAGGAATTTGTTAATTTTTCTAATAAGATAAAGGAAAATGTATGTAAAGTTATAGTTGGAAAAGAAGATATAATTGACCTTTTAACTGTTTCCTTTATATGTGGTGGACATATACTCTTAGAGGATGTACCTGGACTTGGAAAAACTACTTTGGTTAAGGCCTTTTCAAAGACCTTGGGATTAAATTTTAAAAGAGTTCAATTTACTCCAGACCTTATGCCTTCTGATTTAACTGGTATTAATTTTTATAACCAAAAATCTATGGAGTTTGAATTTAAAAGAGGGCCAATTTTTACAAACATACTTCTTGCAGATGAAATAAATAGAGCTACACCTCGTACACAGTCAAGCCTTCTTGAAGCTATGGAGGAAAAACAGGTCTCAGTTGATGGAAATACATATCCTCTTGATAAGCCCTTTATGGTTCTTGCAACTCAAAACCCTGTTGAATCCTTCGGAACATTTCCTCTTCCAGAGGCACAGCTTGATAGATTTTTGATGAGGATTTCATTAGGGTACCCAACTAAGGAGGATGAGAAGAATATAATAAAAAGATATAAAGAGGAAAACCCCCTTGATGAATTAAAGGAGGTTGTTACTAAGGAAGAAATAGATTATGTTCAAAAGAATTTTAAATATGTAAAGGCATCGGATGAAGTTTTAGACTACATACTAAGTTTAATTGAATATATTAGAAATTCTGAAGAGGTTGTGCTTGGTACAAGCCCCCGTGCTACTTTAAGTCTTTTTAAGGCATCTCAGGCCTATGCTGCAATAAAGGGAAGAGACTTTATTATTCCTGAGGATGTAAAATTCCTTGCACCCTTTGTGTTAAACCATAGGATAATAACTAAAACAAAGTCAAAATCTATGTACTCATTTGTTTTAAAATGCTTAGATAATATAAAAGTTCCACTTGAAGAACTTTAGGAGGAACTATTATGTTTTACGTTCTTTTGTTTTTAATAGTCCTATTTTATTTGATAAATGAAATAATGAAGAAATATATTTATAAAGATATTCATTATGACATATCCTCTTCAAGGGATATAGTTGAATTTGGGGAAGATGTTAAATTAAGTTTTCAATTAGAAAACAGAAAAAGGCTTCCTGTTACCTTCCTTGAAGCTTTTTTAGAAGTGCCAAAGGGTATGTATTTTAAAAATACTAAAAGTAAAAATAAGATAAGGGATGAAATGTATTTTAGCTTTCAAACAGTCCTTATGCCCTATCAAAGAAGAATAAGGGAATATACAGTAGGTTTTAGAAAGCGTGGGCTTTATGTAATAAATAATGCCTACCTACAGGTTGGGGATATTTTAGGACTATCTACAAAGCAGGTATCCTTCAATTTAAATAAGTCTTTTATAGTATTGCCGAGGAAATTAAATTTTGAAGAGGTACTTTTACCATATGGAAGTACTATGGGAAATATATCCGTTAAGAGATTTATCTTAGATGACCCTACAATGATTGTAGGACTTAGGGAGTATACAGGGTTTGAGCCTCAAAAGCACATCCACTGGCCTACCTCTTTAAGGTTAAATAAGCTTATGGTTAAAAACTTTGATTATACAACCGACAGTACTGTTATGATTGTTGTAAATGTTGAAAGCCACAAGCCCTTCTATTACAGCATAGACTCTAAGAGAATTGAAGACTGCATCTCTATTGCAAGGGATATTTGCGAAAAGTTACACGATAATAAAATACCCTATGGTATTACAATAAACTCACAGATTACAAGCGTAAACAACGAAATACTCCACTATGGTCTAACGGAACACCATAGATATAACGTATTAAAAATGCTTGGAATAGCAGATTATAATATATCAATGCCCTTTGAGGACTATTTGGAATATATAATGCCAGTATGCTCAAACTACAGCTCCTTTGTCTTAATTCTTCCAAAGGTTTTTAGTGAGTATATTTCAAATATCGAAAGGCTTTCAAGGGAAGTAAACAAGCTTATTATAATTGCAGCTTCTGAGGATAACCTTAAACTTTTAAGTAGAGGCAACATTGAAACCTATTTAATTGGGGGCGATTTTAATTGAGGCTAATTTTATTGAACAATGTATTAAACAGAGTCTCCTTGGTGTTTTTTGTTTTGTTCTCAATTTTTACTATAAAAGAGGTTAATATTCTTTTTATATATACGTTATTTATAGTTAGTATTTATACTATAATGAATTTAGATTCTTTTTTCCTATACCTTTTTCTGCCTCTACCTATTATTTTTTATAGAGATTCTGAAACCATTTTCTTTTTACTATCTTCAACAATAATACTATCTTGGATTTTTAGAAATAGAAAAAGCTTTTTGGACTACTACTATTTTAAGGACTACTTTAAAACCGCCAACAGGTTAATTTTTGCTGCAATTTTTATTCACATTATAGTTTATATGACTTTTAGGGATATAACCTTCTACTGCAGTATTTTCTTAATTTTTTACGTTGTAACATCTATTATTTTATTAAGAATGCTTCGAGTTTTATATATTGATGGTGATGTAAAGATAAATAAATTTAATGTTGTACTGATGTCTCTTCTTATTTCACTTTCTATTATATTATCTATTCCACAGATTAGAGGAATTATATTTAAAACTCTGTTTTATTTATATTACTACGCTACTTTGTCTATAGCCTACATTTTTGCATTTTTTATATTTTCATTTATTAAGATATTTACATTGATATTTGGTAAAGTTAATATCAAGTTTAATCTTGATAACCTGCCTAATATAAATAACTCATCTAATGAGTTTGCAAAATATGTACCTAACCAAAAAACACTTATAGATGTAATTTTAAATTCACCTATTATAAGCATAATTATTAAAGTTATTTTGTTTTTAATATTTATTAGGATTGTAATTTCAATTTTAAAAAGGATATACATAAGCGGTAATTCTGAAGAAGAATTTGTTGAACATAAAGAGTCTATTAAAAGCACATTAATTAAAAGAAACCAGAAAAAATATAACCTTGATGATGAAATTGAGTATATAAGGTTTAAGTATTTCAAGTTTTTAAAGAACTTAAAAAAGAATAAAATTGAGGTTCTCTCTTCTGATACAAGCCTTGATATTAATAAAAAGGCTATAGGTTTAAGGGAAAATTTAGAGGAAATAAGAGATGTATATATAAATGCAAGGTATAATGACACTGGATTAGATAAGGATTTGGTGGATGAAATATTCAAAAAGTAAACAAAGGATGCCAAGCACCCTTTGTTTACTTTTTTTATATAAATAAATATGATACTGCATTAAATAGATATCCAATTATCAGTATTCCAACTGAAACGATTGCTACAAATATTGATAAAAGCTTTGGCTTTACTACTTTGCTAAGCATAATCATTGATGGAAGGGAAAGGGCTGTTACTGCCATCATAAATGAAAGTATTGTACCTATTCCTACTCCCTTTAAGAAAAGTGCCTCTGCTATTGGAAGTGTACCAAATATATCAGCATACATTGGTATTCCAACCACTGTTGCAAGTAAAACTGAGAATGGGTTCTTGCCTCCAACAACATTTTCGATAATATTTTGTGGTATCCAGTTGTGGATTGTCGCACCAATTCCTACACCTATTAAAATATAAAGCCATACTCTTTTTATAATGTCTCTTACTTGTTCCTTTGCATAGTCTATTCTATCTTTTCTTGTCATCTCTGGAACTTCTACATCAACATTTTCAATCTCTTTAACATAGCCTTCAACATACTTTTCAAGGCCAAGCTTATCTATTAATGTACCACCTATTACCGCAAGGATTAAACCTACTATAACATAGGCTAAAGCTATTTTAAGTCCAAAGAAGGACATTAAAAGCAAGAAGGATGCAAGGTCAACAAGGGGTGAGGATATTAGGAAGGAGAAGGTTACCCCAATTGGAAGTCCTGCGGAAGTAAAGCCTATAAATATTGGAATGCTTGAACAGCTACAGAAGGGAGTTACTGTTCCAAGTAGTGCTCCAAGTATATTACCTTTTATTCCTTTTATTTTCCCAAGTATCTTTTTTGTTCTCTCTGGAGGGAAATAACTTTGAATGTAGGATATTAAAAATATTAAGAATGATAAAAGTATAAATATTTTTATTGTATCGTATATAAAGAAATGTACGCTTCCACCTACTCTTGTATTTACATTTAGCCTAAGCACCTTTTCAACAAAAACTCTAACTAAATCAGATAGCCACTTCATCTTAAGAAGTTGGTCATTAAGCCAACTAAAAATCATACCTAATATAGACATCTTCCTGCCTCCTTATTTAAGAATTTAATTATATACTTATATTATAACTTTTTTAAAATGTTGTCAACAGATTTGAAACCTTAATTCAGCTAAATAACCCTTAAAAGCATTTATATACACGATTGTAAAATTAAAAGGAAAGATTCTTTCATTACAGACAAATTTTATGCATTAAAAAAAACTTCCTACAAATCCGTTACATAAGAAGGCATTTGTAATAAATATAAAAAAGCCCCTCTCTCTGTACTGATAAACAGAATTAGGGACTTTATCAAACAATGATAGTTATAAAGATAATTATTCACTTTTACTTGTAATTTCTACGTCATCTGCAGGATAAAGTGATAATCTCACCTCTCCTCCTGCATCTCTACCAACCAATTTTATTCTGTTTCTTCCCTTTATAACATCTATTTCAATACTTCCCTTTTGGGTACCTTCTAAAATTTTAGTTATATTGTTGCTTGGGTCAACAAGCACAACTTTGAAATTACCCTTTTTTACACTTGATGAAAATTCAATCTTTATTTTAGAGTTGTTATTTGCTTCTATAAAGTAAATAGTCTCCATACCTGTAAAACTTCCAAACTTTATATTTGTTCTATTATTAGCAGTTACTCCACTTCTCAGTCCATACATATAGCTATCTCCCTCAGATGCTATCTTCTTATCATCATCATATAGACTCCTTTGGTATTGAGTACCTCTACAACCTACTGTTAATAAAAGCATAATAGTCATTATAGATAGTATTATGAATTTGTTTTTAAAAATCTTCATAAATACCTCCCTATAAACAAAATAACAATATTAATAGATTAATTAAAAACATCTTATTTTATAAATTTGCCTTTTAAATGAGCTATAAGTAATATGGCTACCTGTGTTTTAAGTGTTCAACAACCTTATCATATAATACTTTATGTACTTCAGGATATGTTAAATTATCTGGAGTTTTTGTAAAGAAACCTACTTCTTCAATTTCACTCTCAGGTAAACTACCTATTTTCTTGACATTTGCATAAAACAGTCTACCATATGTTGTTCTACCATCAAAAGTAACATAGTAATCACATATAGCTTCAATGTCAAAATCAACTGCACCAGTTTCTTCAAACAACTCCCTTTTTGCAGCTTCATCAACGGTTTCATTTTTTTCCTTATGCCCTACTGGCATCTCCCAAGTATCCTTCCCTTTTTCCCGAACAAAAACCCACTTATTATCATAGGTAGTAAAAATAAATACATAATCAAATTTTTCATCATTAATACTTCCTAAATCAAAAAAAGTTACCTCCATAAACTTCTCCCTCATCTTTTCTTAAGTTATATTTGATATGGTTACCAGTACTTTATATATATTCTAAATATAAGTTCCTCAACAAAAGAAAATACTCCTGTTGTAATAAAATATATACCTATTGCTACAGGTGCTTTTATAGTAATAAGTATGCTAAATATTGTGTTTAATATAAGTGTTGATTTTGTAGTTTCACTTTGTTTAAACAGTTTAAAATACTCTATATATGATAATAAATTTGGGCTTAGGGATACTAATACATAAACAAAGGGAACAACATAATATTTATCTGGCATTTTTATACTGCTTACCCAAGGTATTATTATAGACTGTGCTCCTATTGGCATTCTCATAATAGTAAAATAAAGTGTTGAAATAATAGGAATTTGTATAAAGCTAATTAAACATCCAAACATACTTTTAGCACTTTCTTCATAGTATTTTTTCATTTCGCTCTCCAACTTATTTGCATCATTTTTGTACTTTTGTTTTATCTCATTTAACTTTTTTGATAAATTCTGCTGCTTTATCATATTAATTCTTTGCTTTATTGATATTGGTAATAGTAAAACCCTAACTATCAGTGTTAAAGTAATAATTGCAATCCCCCAGTCTCCTGTAATGTTAAACAAATAATGTAATAAATAATTAAATACATTAGTTAAGATGCCCATATAACCACTCCCATATTTTGTGTTAATTATAAATAAATTCTATTGATACATATCTTTATTATATATATTTATATTTACGGTGTAAATATTATTAAATTGTAGTATTTTATGTTATAATATTATTAAAATTACAAATCTTTAATATTTTGAGGTGTTATTATGGCTATAGTATATACAATGGGAAGCTCGTTATATCTTAATATCACAAACAAATGCCCCTGTAGATGTGTATTTTGTGTTAGGGATGAATATGATGCCCTTACAGAAGAAGGAAGCCT
>JAOAAJ010000026.1 GCA_026418935.1 Caloramator sp.
GAAAAGCAAATAGAGGTGGCAATAGCTGCATTAAAAGCTGCTATAGGGGAGGAATAATATGACTATTTTAGAGGCAATAAGATATGGAATAGAAAATATAAGTTCAGATACACCTCAGCTTGATGCTGAGGTTCTTTTAAGTAGTGCACTTGGAAAGGATAGAGTTTATCTAATAATTCATAGGGATGATGTGTTAGATAGTGATATATTAGAAAAGTATAAGGGGTATGTAGAGAGAAGAAAAAAGGGAGAACCCGTTGCCTATATAATAAACAAGAGGGAATTCTATGGATATGAATTTTATGTTGAAAAGGGAGTTTTAATACCACGTCCAGATACAGAGATACTTGTTGAAGAGGTTATAAAAAGAAGTAGAGCATATAAAAACCCTACTATAGTGGATGTTGGATGTGGAAGTGGTGCAATTTCTGTTACATTAGCAAAGGAGATTGAAGGGAGCAGAGTTTTTGCTCTGGATTTAATGGATACACCTATAAAGGTTACAAAAATAAATGCTAAAAGGCTTGGGGTAGAAGACAGGGTAACAGTTTTAAAAAGTGATGTTTTTGAAAACTTAAATAAGGATTTAGAGGGGAAGGTTGATATAATAGTTTCAAATCCTCCATATATAAAGGACGAAGTAATTCCAACTCTTATGATAGATGTTAAGGATTATGAACCCTATGAGGCCTTATCTGGTGGAGAGGATGGCCTAATATTTTATAGAAGGATTGCAGAGGAGGCATTAAAGTATTTAAGAAAGGATGGTTTAATTGCCTTTGAGATAGGCTATGACCAAAGGGAGGATTTATTTAATATTCTTTCAAAGGACTATAAAGATATAGAGTGTATAAAGGATTTGGCAGGACTTGATAGAGTTATAATAGCAAGGAGGGGGTAGAATGTTGCTTCAGCTTTTTATGTCCTTTGCAAAAATAGGCGCCTTTACATTAGGTGGAGGCTATGCAATGGTTCCTCTAATTCAAGAGGAGGTTGTTGAGAAAAAGAAATGGATAGATAAGGAGGAGTTTTTAGACATACTTGCAGTTTCGCAATCTACCCCTGGTGCTCTTGCAGTTAATATGTCTGTATATATAGGATATAGACTAAAGGGAATATTAGGGGCAGTATTTGCTGCACTTGGATGTGTTCTCCCCTCCTTTTTATCTATTATTTTTATTGCAGCCTTTCTAACGAACTTTTTAGATTATAAATATGTTAAAAAGTTTTTTCAAGGAGCAGGACCTGCAGTTGCTGCACTTATTTTATATTCAGCAATAAAGATTGGAAAGACTAAAAAGTTTAAGTGGTACTATTACATTATAACTGTTCTCACAGTATTATTAATGTTTTTTAAATTTGACCCTATTGTAATAATTTTAGCCTCTGCTATTTTAGGAATTTTTATAAGGGGGGAGAAGAATGGCATTTAGGCTGTTTTTGATATTTTTTAAGATAGGTGCCTTTTCAATAGGTGGGGGTTATGCTATGCTTCCCTTTATTGAAAGGGAATTCATAGGGAGAGGTTTTTTGACTATGAAGGAGTTTTCAGATATACTTGCTATATCCCAAATGACTCCAGGACCTATTGCAATAAATTCTGCAACCTTTATAGGATATAAATTGGCTGGTGTATTTGGAAGTATAATGGCAACCCTTGGCGTAGTTTGTCCATCTTTTATAATGATTTTGATTATAGCAGCCTTTTTAAAGAGGTTTTATGAAAAGGATAGTGTAAAAAGAGCCTTTAATGGGATAAGGCCAGCAGTTCTTGGACTTTTAATATATGCATCCTTTTCTATATTTAAAAGTAATGTTACATCAATTAAAGATGGGTTAATATACATTTTATCCCTGATTTTACTTATGTATTTTAAATTAGATACGATATTGGTTTTAATTATTTGTGGTGTACTTGGTATGGTTCTTTTTTAATAATATTTTTGTTGCAACAAAGTAAATTCATTGCTAAAATAAGATAGGTATATTGTAAATTAAACTAAAGTATGGAGTGATAACTATGTTGCATAAATTAGATTTTATTGAAGAAAAGTATGAAGAACTTTCAAAAAAGATAGCAGACCCAGAGATTATTGCAGATAATACTCTTTTTCAAAAGCTATGTAAAGAACACAGCTCAATGGAACCAATCGTAGTAAAATATAGGGAATATAAGGACATTCAAAAGAGACTTAAGGAAGACAAGGAAATGCTTCAAGAGGGTGGACTTGATGACGAAATGGAGCAGCTTGTAAAGGAAGAGATAAAGGAGCTTGAAGAGAAGGTTGTAGAAACTGAAAAGGAACTTAAAATTTTACTTCTTCCAAAGGACCCAAATGATGATAAAAACGTTATAGTAGAAATAAGAGCAGGTGCAGGTGGTGAAGAGGCTGCACTATTTGCAGGCGACCTATTTAGAATGTACACAAGATATGCAGAAAGACATAACTTTAAAGTAGAGGTTATGTCAGCAAATGAGACAGGAATAGGTGGATATAAGGAAGTTATATTTATGATAAAGGGACAAGGTGCCTACAGCAAATTAAAATATGAAAGTGGGGTACATCGTGTTCAAAGAGTTCCTCAAACTGAGTCAGGTGGAAGAATACACACATCAACTGCAACTGTTGCAGTTTTACCTGAAGTTGAGGATGTTGAAGTTGAAATCAATCCAAATGACTTAAGGGTTGATGTTTACCGTTCATCAGGTCACGGTGGACAAAATGTTAATACAACAGACTCAGCAGTTAGAATAACGCACCTTCCAACAGGTATAGTTGTAACTTGTCAAGATGAAAAGTCACAGATAAAAAATAGAGAAAAGGCAATGAAGGTTTTAAGAGCAAGGCTTTATGAAATAGAATTACAAAAGCAGCAGAGCCAAATTGCAGAAGAGAGAAAGAGCCAAGTTGGTTCTGGTGATAGAAGTGAAAAGATAAGAACATACAACTTCCCACAAAGCAGAATAACAGATCATAGAATTGGACTTACAATATATAAATTTGATGCATTCTTAGATGGTGAAATAGATGAAATGATAGATGCACTTATCACAAATGACCAAGCAGAAAAATTAAAGGCAGCAGGAGAATAGGCATGCTACTTAGCATGCCCAAATTTTTAGCTGGGGGTGCAATTATGAAACGCTATATAGCAAACAAACCATTGTATCTAATTTTTCCTTTGTTTGTTTTATCAATAATTTTTTCATATCTTCTTGTGCTCTATAAAAGAAGCTATACCTATGTAAATTATATAAATATTGGACTTGACTTATTTATACTAATTTTTTACTTAAGAAGTTTCTGTGTAGAAGTAAGTATAGATAGCAAAGGAATAAACTTTAGAGGTCTTTTTTTAAGAAGGAGAGTATATATAGAAGACTATATAGGTATTGCACAATCTAATTTTTTAACTCAAATTAAAACAAAATCAGGAAATTTTTATGTACTTACCACCAAAAATGGACGAAATATATTAAAGGAGATGTTTAAAAACTTAGATAAAGGGGAATGACTTGCATAAGAGGGGTGGTACAGTGAAGATAAAAAAGAAACTTGCAAAGGAAAGGGCAAAGTTTAAGAGAAGTATATTTTTTTCAATAACTATAATGATAGTAATGCTCTATCTTGTAAAGGTTCTTGATGATCAAGGTTATTTTATAGGCTTAGAGAGAACCCTTATATATGCAAATTTATATATAATAGAGTTTTTGTTTATAGTTTATATGTTTAGAATGTATATAGACTCAACCTTTGATATAATATTTAAACAGGATAGAGTTAAGGTTCAAAAGCTCTTTAGTAGGGTAGTTAATATTCCCCTTGATAACATACTCTTTGTTGATGTTGTTGAAAAATATGACGATTTTCAAGTTATACTTCTTGTTGATAAAATGAAGCGTTCAAAAGCATTAACAATATTTGATAAACAGTATGCATTAAATCACAATGATTATTTAAAGTGTTATAAAGAGGCATCACATTTGTATGAAAGGGAAAAATTTTATTGTTATATAATTAAAAATGGTGGATCAAAGAAATACTTTTATCTATATAAGCTGTATAAAACCTGCTATAGGGCTCATTTTACAGATAGAGCAATAAAATACATAAAATTAGTTATAGATGAATATAACCTCTCATAAACTTAAAAGGAGAAATCTAAAAAGGAGAGGTTGTATGGAATCAAGATTATATATAACCCTGTTTGCAACATTTTGTTGTATGGTTGGAACATCCCTTGGAGGTGCACTAACAGTTCTATTTAGAAAGACAAATAATATGGTTCTATCTGCTGTTATGGGAATAGCAGGAGGGCTTATGCTCTCTGTTGTTGCCTTTGATTTAATACCAGAGGCAATACTTATGGCAGATTTAGAAGTAGTTTTGATTGGTATAATATTTGGAGTTGTATTCATATCGTTTCTTGATATATTTTTACCCTATAGCAATTTCGTAAAAAAATATGGCAAAGGTATTAAAGTTGCATTGCTTCTTGCACTTGGGCTTGCTGCCCATAACTTCCCAGAGGGTCTTGCAATAGGTTCGGGTTTTAGAGGAAGCAGCATTTTAGGATATAAAATTGCCTTTGTAATAGCACTTCATGATATTCCAGAGGGTGCAGCAGTTGCGGCTCCGCTATTAAGCTCAAGATTATCTAAATTCAAAATAATTTTATTTACAGCTATAACAGCACTACCTACTGCATTAGGTGCCTACATTGGTGCATATATTGGAGAGATACAAAAAAGTTTTATAGCTATATCATTAGGATTTGCATCGGGAACTATGCTCTATATTGTATGTGGAGAGTTAATACCTGAAAGTAAGGAGAATTATAGGGGATTGTTTTCAACTTTATCAATTATAATTGGATTTATAATAGGTTTTATTCTCATTAATATACTCTAATGGAGGCGAAGAGTTTGAATACAAAGGTTTATTATGTAGATGAACATAGTGATGAAAAGATAAAAGAGGCAGCAGAAGTAATAAAAAAGGGAGGTCTTGTAGTTTTTCCTACAGAGACAGTATATGGGCTTGGTGCTAATGCACTAAGTGAAGAAGCCTGTAGAAAAATATTTGAGGCAAAGGGAAGGCCACAGGATAACCCACTTATTGTTCACGTTGCAGACTTTGACATATCAGAATATACAGAATACATATCAGAGAATGCAAAAAAAATAATGGAGAACTTTTGGCCTGGACCTATAACAATAGTTTTGAAAAAAAGCACAAAAATTCCTATGCTTGTTACTGCGAATTTAGATAGTGTTGCAATAAGAATGCCCTCTAACAAGGTTGCAAGAAAGCTTATAGAGTATGCAGGTGTTCCAATTGCAGCACCAAGTGCCAACATATCAGGAAGACCAAGTCCAACTACAATAGAACATACAATTGATGACTTAATGGGTAAGGTTGATATGATAATTGGTGGAGATAAGTGCGAATTTGGACTTGAATCTACAGTAGTTGAGGTTTTGGATGAAAAGGTAACCATATTAAGACCAGGTGCAATAACAAAGGATATGCTTGAGGAAATTGGGTTAAAGGTTGATATTGACCCAACAATATTAAAAAAACCAGATGAAAATCTAAAACCAAAATCTCCAGGTATGAAGTATAGGCATTATGCTCCAAAGGCCGAAATGACAATAGTTACAGGAAGGATAGAAAGAGCTGTTGACTACATAAATATGAAGATAGATGAAATGAAATCAAAGGGTAAGCTCGTTGGTGTGCTTGCAACTGATGAAACAAAGGATTTGTATAAAGGTGGATATATTATTTCTGTAGGAAGTAGAAAAAAATTAGGACTTATTGCAGCAAATCTATTTGACACGCTCAGGGAATTTGATAAAATAGATGTAGATTATATATATGCAGAAGGATTTGAAGAAGACGGATTAGGACTTGCTATAATGAATAGAATGAAAAAGGCTGCATCGTATAATGTTATAAATCTGTAGGAGGTAAGTATGAAGCTACTATTTGTGTGCACAGGTAATACTTGTAGAAGCTGTATGGCAGAAGGAATAGCAAAAAAGAGGGCACAGGAATTAAATTTAGATATGGATATTTCATCTGCTGGAATCTATGCAACAAATGGTGCCTCTTGCTCTTTAAATGCAGCACTTGCTATGGAGGAGATGGGAATAGATATAAAGAACCATCTTTCAAGGCAGCTTACATACGAACTTTTAGAAAATTCAGACCTTGTTTTAACTATGACAAGAGCACACAAAGACACAATACTTTCATACTATCCATCCTTTTCAAATAAAGTTTTTACACTTTTTGAGTATATTGGCAAAAGTGGAGATATTGTAGACCCATTTGGTGGAGATATTGACACTTATAGGGCTTGTGCCAATGAAATTAAACAAGCCATAGATATTCTATTCAGTAAATTAAAGGAAAGTTAAGGCTTTTTAGCCTTTTACTTTCCTTTTTTGTTAAATAAAAAAGCAAGCTTACAAACTATATAAAGGAGGAATACCAATGAAAATAGCATTAGGATGCGACCACGGAGGATATAACTTAAAACAGGCTATTTTAGAACATTTAGAAAAGAAGGGAATAGAATATAAGGATTTTGGATGTTATTCAATCGAATCCTGTGACTATCCAGATTTTGCAGAAAAGGTTGCAGAATCTATAGTAAAGGGAGAATATGACTGTGGTATATTAGTTTGTGGTACAGGAATTGGAATATCAATAGCAGCAAATAAGGTTCCAGGAATCAGAGCAGCCCACTGTACAGATACATTTAGTGCAAAGGCAGCAAGACAACACAACAATGCAAATATATTGGCTCTTGGCGAAAGAATAACAGGAATTGGTCTTGCACTTGATATAGTTGATGCTTATCTTGAGGCTGAATTTGAAGGTGGAAGACATCAAAGAAGAATAGATAAGATAGCAGAAATTGAAAAGAAATATTCAAAATAAATTATTAAGGAGGACATTATGGATAAGAGAGTTATTGTTATTGATCACCCGCTAATTCAACACAAGCTATCAATAATGAGGGATGTAAACACAGGTTCTAAGGATTTTAGAGAGTTGCTTGAAGAAATATCAATGCTAATGGGCTACGAAGTTACAAGAAATTTTCAACTTGAAGAGGTTGAAATTGAAACACCAATATGCAAAACAAAGGCAAAGATGCTTACTGGTAAGAAGGTTGCAATAGTTCCTATATTAAGAGCAGGGCTTGGAATGGTAGATGGAATGCTAAAATTAGTACCAGCTGCAAAGGTTGGACATATTGGGCTTTATCGTGATCCAGAGACTTTAAAACCAGTTGAATATTATTGTAAACTTCCAAGTGACATTGAAGAGAGAGAAATAATAGTAACAGACCCAATGCTTGCTACAGGTGGTTCTGCTGCAGATGCCATAAAGCTTTTAAAGGATAAGGGTGCAAAGAACATTAAGCTTATGTGTTTAATTGCAGCACCAGAGGGAATAAAGGCTGTTCTTGATGCACATCCAGATATTGAAATATATGTTGCACATGTTGACGAATATCTAAATGATCATGGATATATTGTTCCAGGTCTTGGGGATGCTGGCGATAGAATATTTGGTACAAAGTAGGTGCAGCTATGAGACCAAGCTGGGATGAATATTTTATGGAAATTGCCCATACAATTAAGAAACGTTCAACCTGCTTAAGAAGACAGGTTGGGGCAGTTATAGTTAAAGATAATAGAATTCTTACAACAGGATATAACGGTGTTCCACCAAAGATGAAACACTGCCTTGATATTGGATGTTTAAGGCAGGAACTTAATATTCCATCAGGGCAAAGGCACGAGTTATGTAGAGCACTACATGCAGAGCAGAACGCAATAATACAGGCTGCAAAGTATGGAATATCTATAGAAGGTGCAACGATATATGTTACTGCACAGCCTTGTATTATATGTGCTAAACAGATAATTGCATCAGGTATAAGAAAAATTGTATTTTCAGGAGATTACCCTGATGATCTTTCCCTTGATATGATAAAGGAGTCAGGGGTTGAAATTGTAAGGTTTAATATGGATTAATAAAAAGGACCACTATAAGAAAT
>JAOAAJ010000092.1 GCA_026418935.1 Caloramator sp.
TTAACATCTATAAATGAAGATGGGTTAGAGAATATATCAAAATATTTAAGTGATTTTGATCTGGTTGAAAGATTAAAGGGAAATGTTTGTGTAATAAATTCAATGGGAACAGCAAAAACTTACTATATGCAAAATGGTAAATTTATATACAAGAGTAGGTTAGTTGCATATATATGTCTTGGAATGTCTGTCTTTTTATTTTTAGCTTTGATTTTATTTAGTAGAAATAAAGAATATGATTAAATTTTAAAAATATTTATTGTATTTTATTTATTTAAATGATAAAATAAACATATGATTATAAAATAAACAAAAGTTTAGGTGATTATATGACGAATAGGGAAAGAGAAATACTTGAACTTATTAAGAAAAACCCCTTTATAACCCAAGAGGAAATTGCATTAAAACTCAATATAGCAAGGGCTTCTGTTGCTGTTCACATTACAAACTTAATGAAAAAGGGATATATCTTAGGAAAAGGGTATATTATAAACCTTGATGAGTATGTTTTGGTTATTGGTGGGGCAAATGTAGATATACAGGGCTTCCCTAAAGAAAAGCTAAAATTTAAAGATTCAAACCCAGGTATATTAAATATGTCCTTAGGTGGTGTAGGAAGAAATATTGCAGAAAACCTTGCAAGGTTAAATGTAAATGTAAAGCTCATAACTGCCATTGGAGATGATATGTATGGCAAAAAGATACTTGAGCATTCTAAAAATATAGGGATTGATATGAGCCACAGCTTAATTTTAGCTGACGATAACACTTCAACCTATCTTTCAATATTAGATGAGGATGGTGATATGGCAGTTGCACTTTCCTGTATGGATATATGTGACAGGATAGGTGTGGATTTTATAAAATCAAAGAAGAAGATAATAGAGGGTTCAAAGGTTTGTGTTGTAGATACAAACATACCTAAAGAAACACTTGAAGTTATAGCTGAACTTGAGGATGTTGTTTTATTTTTAGATACAGTATCAACCAAAAAGGCACAAAAGGTAAAGGACTTCATTGGAAAGTTTCATACAATAAAGCCAAATAGGTATGAGGCTGAAGTTTTAACAGGAATTTATGTTGATAATGTGGATAAAGCAAAAAAGGCCTGTGAAGTTTTCTTGAACAAGGGAGTAAAGAGGGTATTTTTAAGCCTTGGTGAAGACGGTGTTGTATATGGAGATGGTGAAGGAATATTTAAAATAGATATGCCAAAGGTTTGTGTTGTAAATGCAACGGGGGCTGGAGATGCCTTCTTGGCAGGGCTTGTTTTTAGCTATTTAAATGACTATTCTATGGAGGATTCAGCTAAATTTGCAATGGCAGCAGCAGCAATAGCACTATCCTCAAAGGACACTATTTCAAATAAAATGACTATACAAAATGTAAATACAAAGGCAAAGGAGATGGGATTATGTTAAAAGATTATTTAGTTATATCACAGGAGGTTAAAGAGGCACTGGAAAATGGCAAACCTGTTGTAGCACTTGAATCTACAATAATATCACATGGTATGCCATACCCACAAAACGTTGAAACAGCACTTAAGGTTGAGGAGATAGTAAGGCAAAATGGAGCTGTTCCAGCAACTATTGCAATAATAGGTGGAAAGCTAAAGGCAGGTTTGACTCGTGACGAAATAGAATATTTAGGTAAAAAAGGAAGAGAAATAGTAAAGGTAAGTAGACGTGATATACCATATATAGTTGCAAAGGGGACTGATGGAGCGACAACTGTTGCATCAACTATGATTATAGCAGCACTTGCAGGAATTAAGGTGTTTGCAACAGGTGGAATAGGTGGAGTACACAGAGGTGCACAAGAGACCTTTGACATTTCAGCAGACCTTCAAGAGCTTGCAAATACAAATGTTGCAGTTGTTTGTGCAGGTGCCAAATCAATACTTGATTTAGGACTTACTCTTGAGTATCTTGAAACCTTTGGTGTTCCAGTTATAGGATATAAAACAGATGAGCTTCCAGCCTTTTATACAAGAAGGAGTGGATTTAAAGTTGATTATAGGTTAGATACTCCAGAGGAAATTGCAAATATGCTTAAGGTTAAATGGGAACTAAACCTTAAAGGTGGTGCAGTTATTGCAAATCCAATTCCAGAGGAGTATGAAATGGATTATGATACAATAACAAAGGCAATAGAGGATGCACTAAAGGAAGCAGAAGAAAAGGGCATAAAGGGAAAAGAATCAACTCCATTTTTACTTGCAAAGGTTAAGGATATTACAGGTGGAAAGAGCCTTGAATCCAATATTCAGCTTGTATATAACAACGCAAAGCTTGCAGCACAGATTGCAAAAAACTTATAAAAAATTTTAAAAAATGCTTGACATTTTATTAACTATAATGCAAAATATAACTTAAATAAAAATTGAATATGCGTTGACCATGATAGAGGCGCGGTGTCTAAGAGTACTATATCTGAGGGAAGCACGATGAGGGTATAGGAAAGGAGCCATCGCCGAAGCGTAGGGCTGATGCTTTAAGGCTCTATGGCTGGGGCTGCATAGAATATATGCAGAACTGTCACAAACGCATAGTTTGTGGAGAGCTATCATGCAAGGGCAGGGTACGTATTTTTGTACCTTTGGTGTCTTTTGCTTTGATGGACTCTCCTCCGAAAAATTATTAATTAAAGGAGGAGTTTTTTTATGCCAGGATTTTTAACACTTTTACCACCACTTGTCGCTATTTTATTAGCATTTAGAACCAAAAATGTTCTTTTATCCCTATTCGTTGGAGTTCTTACAGGAACATTTCTTTTAAGTTTAAGTTCCCACGGGGTTATTTTAAGTTTCTTCTATGCATTTTTAGGATTAGTTGATAAGATACTTGCATCCCTTGCAGATACTTGGAATGCAGGTGTAATACTTCAATGCCTTGCAATTGGAGGACTCATTGCAGTTGTATCTAAAATGGGTGGTGCAAAGGCAATAGCAGAATCACTATCAAAGAGGGCAAAGTCTGCAAAGAGTGCACAGCTTATAACTTGGCTTCTTGGAATACTTGTTTTCTTTGATGACTATGCAAATTCACTAATCGTAGGTCCAATAATGAGACCTGTTACTGATAAGATGAAGATATCAAGGGAAAAGCTATCCTTTATAATAGATGCAACAGCAGCACCTATTGCAGGAATTGCACTTATATCAACTTGGGTTGGATATGAGATAAGCTTGATAAAAGATGGATATGCTCAAATTGGACAAGATGTAAATGCATATGGAATGTTTGTTTCAACAATACCATACAGATTTTATAACATATTTATACTTATATTCATAGTTTTCACTGCAGTTTTAGCACGTGAATTTGGTCCAATGCTTGAGGCTGAGAGGAGAGCAAGGATACTTGGAAAGGTTATTGCAGATGATGCAAATCCATTGGTATCAAATGAAGCTTCAAACATTGAACCAAAAGAGGGAATTAAATTAAGCATATGGAACGCAATAGTTCCAATAGGTGCATTAATTGTGTTTGCATTTTTAGGATTCTACTATAGTGGATATACAAGTATAATGGCAGGAGAAGATAAGGAATTAATTGAGGCTATAAAAAATGCACCACTTTCATTTAATTCAATAAGAGAAATATTTGGTGCATCAGATGCCAGTGTGGTACTTTTCCAATCAGCTCTTTTAGCAAGCATAATAGCAATTATTATGGCAGTATCACAAAAGATTATGACTGTAGGTGAGGCAATAGATACTTGGCTTGAGGGAGTAAAGTCCTTGGTAATTACAGGTGCAATCTTACTTCTTGCTTGGTCCTTATCAGGAACAATAAAGGAACTTGGTACAGCAAAATATTTAGCAGGTGTTTTATCAGGAACGTTGCCAAAGTTCTTACTTCCAAGTTTAATATTTGTTTTAGGTTCAGTTATATCCTTTGCAACAGGTACATCCTATGGAACTATGGGAATACTTATGCCTCTTGTTATTCCACTTGCACATTCAATGTCACCTGATGCAAACTTTATGACAATGAGTATAGGAGCAGTACTTACAGGTGCGATTTTTGGTGACCACTGCTCACCAATATCCGACACAACAATTTTATCATCGATGGGTTCAATGTGTGACCACCTACACCACGTTAAAACACAGCTATACTATTCAGTTGTTGTAGGTGTTGTAACGGTTATATGTGGATATTTACCAGTTGCAATAGGAATACCAGTTGTAGTTTCACTTCTACTTGGAGTGTTTGCTTGTTTTATGCTTGTAAGATTTGTTGGAAGACCTGTTGAAGAGATTGAAATAGAGGCTGAAGTTGGTTTAGAGGAGTAAGAAAACTTAAGGTGCTCTGCACCTTAAGTTTTCTTTTGTTTTAGATTTAATAAAATATGGTAGGTTAAATCTTTCCTTGATTAGTAAATTTATTGCCGACATAATAGAGTTAGTTAAGATATATGGTAAATAATTAAGTTAATTTTTGATAAAAAGCTATCATTATTGGAGAAAGTGTAATATAATATATTATGGATAAAAGTAAATATATTGTTAGGTGAGGCTCCTACAAAGAAAAATGCTACTGCCCAGAAAAATCGAGAGATTCCAATGGGTTAACAGAAATAATCGTGAAGGTTATTTTTAATGTAGCTGACTTAGAGTCTACGCTTTGTAGTGCTAAAGCTCAACAATAAAGAAATTGAATTTCTCTACTGTTGAGTAGAGATTTTTTTTATATATGAGAAAGGAGTGATGGGTATGGATTCTGGCAGTCCTGTTCCGGAGCAAAAAAACTTAATAAAAAAGAGCCATATTCATCACTTTGGATATTGGCTCTTCTAAAAGGAGGGGTCAAGAATGAATGAAAAAATTTTAGAGCTATTAAAGAATAAAAATTATAAGGAATTAAGAAATGAGCTTATCGAGCTAAATGAAGTAAATATAGCAGATATAATTGAAGAAGTTGATACAAGTGAAGCGGTTATATTATTTAGACTTCTTCCAAAGGATATGGCTGTTGAGGTATTCTCATATCTATCAAACGAACAGCAGATGAATATTATAAACTCTATTACAGATAAAGAAATAGAACACATAATGAATGAGATGTATTTTGACGATATGATTGACTTTATTGAAGAGATGCCAGCCTACGTTGTAAAGAAGATTTTAAAGAATACAAAAGAGGACGAGAGGGCACTTATAAACCAGTTTTTAAATTATCCTGATAATTCTGCTGGAAGCCTTATGACAATAGAGTATGTTGATTTAAGAAAGGATATGACAGTAGGAGAGGCAATAAAGCATATCAAATATACAGGAATAGAGAAGGAGACTATATATACCTGTTATGTTATAGATGGAAGCAGAAAGCTTGAAGGTATAATCTCCTTAAGAAAGCTTGTAACTTGTGATGAGGATAAGAAAATAGAAGATATTATGAATACAGACGTTATATACGTTCACACACACGATGACCAAGAGATGGTAGCAAGCCTATTTAAAAAATACGACCTTATAGCAATTCCAGTTTTAGATAAAGAAGAAAGATTGGTTGGAATAATTACAATTGATGATATTGTGGATGTTATTGAACAGGAGAACACAGAGGACTTCCAAAAGATGGCTGGTATGGAGCCAACCGATATTGAATACCTTGATGCAAGCGTATTTACCCTTGCGAAAAATAGAATAGCTTGGCTTTTAATTCTTATGATTTCTGCAACCTTTACAGGAAGAATAATTCAAAGATATGAAGAGGTTCTTCAATCAGTTGCAATTTTAGCAGCCTTTATACCAATGCTTATGGACACAGGTGGAAATGCAGGTTCACAATCTTCAACTCTTGTAATAAGAGGACTTGCACTTGAGGAGATTAAAACAAAGGACTTCTTTAAGGTTGTATTTAAGGAATTTCAGGTTTCATTTATAGTAGGAATTGTACTTGCTGTTGTAAATTTTTTAAGGATTTATTTTATAGAAAAGATAAATTTCAAAGTTTCTCTTACTGTAACAATAACACTATTTATTACAATTATGCTTGCTAAGATTGTAGGAGGAGTTCTTCCTATAATTGCAAGGAGATTAAAGCTTGACCCAGCAATTATGGCAAGTCCACTTATAACTACAATTGTTGATGCTGTTGCATTAATAATATATTTTACTTGTGCAACTATGATATTGGGTATATAGATTATAAAAAATTATTAAAAAGCCCCATCAATGCACTAACCATTGAAGGGGCTAAAATTTTAATCTCCAAAGCTTATTCCTATTGAACGGGCAACTTGTACAAGTTCTCCATCTGGGTTAACATTTTTGGTCTTACCTATTACATTTTCAAGTGAATCATATGTAATAGTATCACCCTTTAGGCAAACCATATTTCCAAACTTTTCTTGATGTATTAGTTCAACTGCTGCAACTCCATATCTTGTTGAAAGTATTCTATCAAAGGTTGAAGTGTTTCCACCCCTTTGAATATGTCCAAGTACAGTACATCTTATTTCATTGCTTTTTATCAGTTTCTCTAAATCGCTTGCAAGCTTATTACCAATTCCTCCAAGTCTTACTGGGTCTGGGCTATCTTCAACAATCTTACTAATTACAACACTACCATCTTTTGGTTTTGCACCCTCTGCAATAACTATAATGCTAAATGGTTTTCCTTGTGCCTTTCTTTGTTCAACCTTTTCTACAACCTTTTCAATACTGTATGGTATCTCTGGTATTAAAATAACATCAGCAGAACCTGCAATACCTGAGTATAGTGCAATCCATCCGGCATTTCTTCCCATTACCTCAAGAATCATTATTCTGTGGTGCGATTCTGCTGTTGTATGGAGTCTATCAAGTGCATCGGTTGCAACATCAATGGCAGAGTAGAATCCAAAGGTTAAATCTGTTGAATATAGATCGTTATCTATTGTTTTTGGTATTCCAATAACTTTAACTCCCTTCCTTGCAAAGTCGCGTGCACTTGTTAATGTTCCATCTCCACCTATTACAACAAGAACATCTACGTTTTCCTTTTTAAGGTTTTCAACTGCTACATCTGAAACATCCTTTTTAACTATCTTTCCATTTTCCTCAACGGCATAGTCAAATAGGTTGTCCTTATTTGAACTATAAAGTATTGTTCCACCCTTGTGGAGTATTCCTGAAACAGTATCTAAAGTTAATGGAATAAAATCATTTTTGTAAAGTCCCCTATAACCGTATTTATACCCTATAACCTCATATCCATATTTTAATATTGCGGTTCTTGTTACTGCACGAATAACAGCATTAAGACCTGGACAATCCCCACCGCCCGTTAAAATAGCTATTTTCTTTGTTGCCATATAAACCCCTCCAATTTAATTAATTAAATTAAGACCCTATTAATTAAATTATAGTATCAAATAAAGGTTAAAATAAATAATATTCAGAATATTAAAAAGTTATTTTTATTTAACAAAAAAAGTATTTTTGAATAGAAACATACAACCCTTCACCTAATTCCCTGAATATATAAGTGCTATTTGGTTAAATTAATAGTAACAGAACAAACAGGAGGTGAAAAGAATGAATACAACAGGTGGAAAGAATCAAAAGGTTGTACCAGAAGCAAAGAAAGCACTTAACCAATTCAAATATGAAGTAGCTAATGAAGTAGGTGTTAAGGTTCCAGATGGAGGTTACTGGGGAAATATGACTTCTAAGGAATGTGGAACAGTAGGTGGCTACATGGTTAAGAAGATGGTTGAGGCTTACGAGAGAAATCTTGCTGGTAAGTAATAACCTAAAAAACAAAAAAGGGAGTATCTTCGGATGCTCCCTTTTTTATGATTGGCAGTTATATTGCTTATTTTTTATGTAATTTTTTATAGGGACAACTATTTATAAATTGAATATATTGTATAAGGGGGGATTAGTATGAAAATATGCATAGATGCTGGGCACGGTGGCGGAGATACTGGGGCAGTAGGGCCAACCTTTTTAAAAGAAAAGGATGTAAATTTAAAAGTAGCATTATTTTTGGGAGATATTTTAAAGCTAAATGGAATAGAAGTTGTTTTTACAAGAACAACCGATACAAGGTTTGGTAACACAAGTAATGAAAGCTTATCAAGAAGGGTGAAAATAGCAAATGAAAGTGGGTCAGACTATTTTATAAGTATACATTGTAATTCTGCAGAAAATAGAAGTGCAAATGGAACTGAGGTATTTATTTATAATGAAAGAAGCAAGGCTAAAGATATGGCCGAAAAGATATTAAATCAGATAGTTAACACTATGGGGTTTAGAGATAGAGGAGTAAAAACGGCCAATTTTTATGTTATAAAATATACTACTATGCCTGCTTGCTTGATTGAGATAGCATTTATCAGCAATCCTAATGAGGAGAAAATACTTGCAGATGAAAAGAACCAAAGAAAAATAGCCCTATGCATTGCAAAGGGTATTGGTGAAGCTTTAGGGATTAATATAGTTGAGTATAAGAAGGGAAAGGTAAATGCAAAGGCAGGATTAAATGTAAGAAAAGGTCCATCTACTCAATATCCTATAGTTAAGGTATTAAAATATGGGGAAGAAATAAAGATTTACGCTATTGAGGATGGATGGTATAAGATAGATGATGGATGGGTATATGGGCAATATGTAGATTTAGTATAAAAGGTGGGAATTATTCCACCTTTTATACTGCTTCAATTGTAAAGGATATTGTTCTTTCCTTTGGTTTATCAGAATATTTTTCCCTTAAGAACTTTTCTGCAACCTGTGGAAATAGAAGATAGGACAGAACATCTTCATCAGTCTTTGCAAAATCCTTTATTTGTTCTTTTGTTTTTTCAAATGCTAATTCAAGCATATCAGCATATCTTATTGTTAGAGGTTTTTCATCACCTAAAACCTTCTTTATTAGGTCTTCATTTATCTTTCCTGGGGCCTTTCCATATTCACCCTTTATATATGCTTTAACTTCCTTCAGAACTATTTTGTATCTCTCGCCTTGAAGTACGTTAAGTGCGGCTTGTGTTCCAACCATTTGGCTCATTGGAGTAACAAGAGGTGGAAATCCTAAATCTTCACGCACTCTTGGAACTTCTGCTAAAACCTCATCAAGCTTATGGAGAGCCTTTTGTTCTTTAAGCTGTGATATTAGGTTTGATAGCATTCCTCCAGGCACTTGGTAAACAAGGGCGTCTGTGTCAGTTCCAAGTACAAAGGGATTTAGTTGTCCTGATTCTACATATTTATCCTTAACTTTTTTGAAGTGGTCGTTTATTTCCTTTAATGTTTTTTCATTAAGCCCTGTTTCATATCCAAGCTCCTTTAGGGCATAGTGGATTGATTCAGTTGCAGGTTGGCTTGTTCCACCTGAGAAGGAGCTAATTGCAGTATCTATGCAGTCAACCCCAGCCTCAACTGCCTTAAGATAAGTCATTGGTGCAAGACCTGTTGTACTATGGGTATGTAGAACAATAGGAAGTTTAACTGTTTTTTTAAGAGCAGAAACAAGGTCATAGGCATCCTTTGGCCCCATTATTCCTGCCATATCTTTGATACATATAGAATGAACTCCCATTGATTCTAATTCTTTTGCAAGTTTTATGTAGTTTTCAATATTGTGGATAGGGCTTATTGTATAAGCAATTGTTCCTTGTGCATGTCCACCTTGTTTTATTACTTCATCTACACAAACCTCAATATTTCTAAAGTCATTTAGTGCATCAAATATTCTTATTATATCTATACCATTATGTATAGCCTTTTTAACAAACTCTCTAACAACGTCATCTGGATAGTGCTTATATCCTAAAAGATTTTGTCCACGAAGAAGCATTTGAAGCTTTGTGTTTTTAACTCTTTTTCTTATGTTTCTTAATCTTTCCCAAGGGTCTTCGTTTAAAAATCTAAGACAAGAATCAAATGTTGCACCACCCCAAGCCTCTAAAGAATGATATCCTGCAGAATCAAGAAGCTCAAGTGCAGCTTCGAATTCTTTATAAGGGAGTCTTGTTGCAATTAAAGATTGGTTGGCATCCCTAAGTATTGTTTCGGTTATATTAACTCTCACATTCCCCACTCCTTTTTACTTGATATATATATTATACAATAAATTATCGATAATATCAAAAAAATGAAGGATAAATTTCATAATTAATGAAATAAATTTAGTAATTAAAATATTTTATATTTATTGAAAAAATATACAAAAATGTGTATACTTAAAATAACAACAGAATAAATACTTTTAAAGAGGCCGACTCTTTAAAAAAAAGGAGATGAGTCGGTATGAGAAACTTGCGAATAAAAATTGATAAACTAAAGGGGTTGTTGGAGGAAAAGCTAAGGGAAAATGATTATGTAACAAATGAAGAAATTGTTAAAATAAGCCAGGAATTAGATGAGTATATAGTAATATATCAGAAAAAATTTCAAAATAGAAAGGTAGTATAGGGGATATCCCCTATTTTTTTGCAGTTGACAAAGAAAAACTATGGTACTATAATCAAAATAGAATATGCACCTGTAGCTCAGCAGGATAGAGCAACGGTTTCCTAAACCGTGTGTCGCACGTTCGAATCGTGTCA
Source organism: Caloramator sp. (assembly GCA_026418935.1). GTDB lineage: Bacteria > Bacillota > Clostridia > Clostridiales > Caloramatoraceae > Thermobrachium. The sequence continues at coordinate 10,546 of JAOAAJ010000092.1, forward strand.
GGTGCACCAAGTAAACCTTGAAACATATGAGTTTCAAGGTTTGCTTTTATTTTTTGAGTTTTTATATTTAATTCATTTATTTTAAAGATAAGAAATATATTGTAAAAAATATTACAACAAGTTAATATAAAAACATAGTAGTTATTTACGATTATTTAAATATAAATTTTATACTAATTTAATAAAATCTATTTGGCTAAGGGTGATATGCAGTGAAAAGAGGTTATAAAATACTTTTTTTGTTAATCTTGATGTTTCAATTTGTTTTAACAGGGTGTAAAGTACCTTATTTAAATAGTAAAATTTCAAAAGATTATAAGAATATAGATAATATAAATAAAACTATAGAAAATTTCAACTTGCAAGATATAAAATATAAATTTAATTTAAAAGGAGTAGATATAGATTATAAAAATTTAAATGGTATTATTAATATGCTAAATTTATATTCTTTAAATATAGAAAAAAACTTAGAAATAAAATATAAGTCTACTGTAAGTAGTGGTAATGTAAAAGTTATTATGGTTGATGAAGATAATAAAATAATCGAATTATTAAATGGAGCAAAAGAAGGAAGTACAAAGTCAACAATAAAAAAGAATACGATAATAAAATGTATTGGAGATAATTTCTCAGGCAATATAAAAATTGACATTTTATATGATGAACAACCAATTGAAAACAATGACGAAGAACTAAAAGAGCAACAAAAAATAGCAAAATATTTAGAGGATGGGGAGTATTTTATAAATAAAATTAATGTTAAAGATAATTATGCTTCTGGTAATATTTATCGTATAAAAGTTATTAATAGGAAGATAGATATGCTGGCTAAGATAAAAGTCCAAGGTGAAATAAAAAATGAACAAGTTGAGTCAAAATATCAAGATGATGGATGGGGAAATTCAGGGTATGTTATTTTAGATTTTAGTAATGGAGCATTAAAAAGTATTGAAATAAAAATTACAAATAAGAAGAATAGTGCATCTAAGTGGGGATTTGAAGAAGGTGTATATGTACCAAGACCAGATATTGATACTAAAATACCACAGGAAGTATTAAATGCTTTGAATTAAAGTAACCGGATTAAAATTTAGTATACATAGTATAAAAAAAGAAATAACTAATTTACATAGGTGATTTTAAATGAAAAGGGTAAAAGTTTCTATATGTATCTTAATAATTATATTTAACTTAATTAGTTGTAAACCTATTAATTTAAAAAAGAATGATACAAAAATAAACGATTTAAATGCTTTAAGTATCTCATCAGAAAAATTTATTTTGTCAGATATTAATTATAAATTTAATTCTAAAGGGGTGGATATAAATTATAAGGATTTAACTGGACTTATAGATGTGTTTAATGTATATTCATTAACTAAAGAAAATAATGTAAATATAAAGTATAAATCAAGTGTTAGTAGTGGTAGTGTAAAAGTTTTATTAGTAACACAAAATGATAAGGTAGTAGAACTTTTTAAAGATGCAAAGGAAGGTAGTATTTCTACACCTATATATGGAAATACACTTATAAGATGTATTGGAGAGAATTTTACAGGAAATATAAAAATTGATGTTTTGTTTGATGAACAAACAATGAAAAATAAAGCGGATGACGAAACTACTAAAAATAATGAACAAGTATCTGAAATTAATGTAAATAATTATGCTCAATATAATGGGCATTGGGGTAGTAAAGATGGATTAAATGGATTAAGCATTAAATTTATTAGTAATGATACTGCGATAGTTAATTTAGGTTCTATATCTGATAAAAAAGCTACACATATTGCAAATACAGAGGATTTTAAAGTAAAATTTACAGATAATGGTGAAGGAAGTTTTAGTTTTAAAGAAGATGGATGGGGTAGCTCTGGGAAAGGTGTAATTAGATTATTTAAAGATAAGATTGAGGTTGAAGTTAAAATAAAGCAAAATCAAGAATATGGTAGTTTATATTGTGTATTTGGAGGAAAACAAAAAATTATATTTGAAAATCATCAGAGCAAAGAGTTTAAACCATCTATAAATAATTAATAGCAAATTAAGAATATAGTTAGTTATTAAGGGCAGTGTTAAAAACACTGCCCTTAATTTAATTTTAACAAGATAATTTAATATTATTTTGTTAATTTGATTCATAAAACAAAATTTTGTCGAAATAGTTTACTTTTTTTAACTATGTGGTATAATATGACAAAAGGAGGTTGATAATATGAAAAGATTTGATATTGATTTAAGAGGAGAAAAAAGAGCAAAAAGAAGCTTGAGAAAAGGTCTTGCAGCAGGTATGACAATAGGTGCAGCACTTGGGGCAATTTCAGGTATATTATTTGCACCAAAGTCAGGTAAAGAAACAAGAGAGGACTTAAAGGAAGGTGCAAAGGAGGCAATTGATAAGGCAAAGGAAGTTGCAGAAAATGTAAAGTCAAAGGTTGTTAAAACAAATTGTTGCTGTGAAGGAGAAGAAAACTTAGAGGATTTTGATTGCTGCTGTGAAGATGATATGGGATGTTGCTGCAATGAAGGTGAAGACTGCTGCAACGATGAAGAGGAAAAAGAGGGAGAATAATATATGAGTAGTTTAACTTTAACTATAACTTTAAGTGACATACTTGCAGTAGTTGGAATAGTTGCAGTAATTTTTGTTACATACTATATTGTTACTACTTTAAAAAAGTTAGGTTTATTGGCGGATAAGATTAACAATATATTGGATACAAATAAAAATAATATAGATAATACACTAAATACCCTACCTAAACTTGTTGATAATGTGAATAAAATTGCAGAGAGTATAGAGTCAAAGGGCGATGAGGTAGGAGATATTGTATCAAGTGTAAATGAAGTTGCAGCAACAGTTGATGATATAGTTTCAGCAGTTTCTGATATTACTTACGTATTTTCACAGTTTAGAAATATTTTTTCTAAAAAGAAGTTCAAAATAAAGCGATAGGCCAAAGGCTTATCGCTTTATTTTGTAGAGAGTATCAATTTTTATGTTTTTTGGATATTTGCTAATAAATTCATTAAAACCAATTTCAACTGCATCAAATTTTGATAAAAAAGATTGGAAGTCTTTATTTTCCTCAAGTAGAGGTTCAACATCATCTTTTTCGCTGTCTATTATTATAAAATTAAAGTCACCCTCAATGCTTTTAAGGACGTCCTTTACATTATCAATCAACCTATGTGGGTTTACAGCAATGTCACAGGCACAATGCCCATTACTTATATGATATAAATTTTTATCCTTAATTTCAACTAAAACAGATAAATTTTGCACATAAAGGCTACTTTGTTCGTTTCTTTCTATAACTTCTTCATTTATAGTATTATTTGTCTCGGCAAATATAAAATAACACATATAACCCCCCCTTTTATTTATTAATTATATATTAACAGAAAATAATTATTAAAGTAAAGTGGTTGTTTTTATTAATAAATTTATTTTATTTAAAGCATAACTTTTAATTTAACAGGTTTTCAACATAAAATTTATAATAAAGTTTATTCAAAATAGAAATTAAGTGTATTTAGTACCTTCTTGAATCACTTGTTTACTTAGGGCTATAATATATTTGGGTGATGTTATGGAGTATTTTATGAGTGAGGCTATAAAGCAAGCAAAGAAGTGTCTATATATAGATGAGGTGCCTGTTGGTGCTGTGGTTGTTAAGGATGGTAAGATAATAGGAAGAGGACATAATTTAAGGGAAACATTAAAGGATGCAACAGCCCACGCTGAGATAATTGCAATAAAGGAAGCCTGTAAAACATTAGGTGGTTGGAGGTTAATTGACTGTGAAGTATATGTAACCTTAGAGCCCTGTGTTATGTGTGCTGGGGCACTTGTAAATAGCAGAATAAAAAGGTTGGTGTTTGGAGCCTATGATAAAAGGTTTGGTGCCTGTGGAACACTCTACAATATAGCCTGCGATGAGAGACTAAACCATAGAATAGAGGTTATAGGAGGAGTGCTTGAAAAGGAGTGTGCAGCCCTTTTAAGTGACTTTTTTAAAAAAAAGAGAGGGTTATAGTTCCTCTCTTTTGATTTGCATTCTATTATTAAAAAAGGTTTTGTATCCTAATAATAAAAATATTATTACACATATGGAAACACTACCTAAGATACTAAGCATAATAGCAATTTGGTATTCTATTGCAACTAAAGGTGAAGAACCAGATAATATTTGTCCTGTCATCATACCAGGTAAAAATACAATTCCCATTCCAACCATTGAGTTTATAGTAGGCAGTATGGCAGAGTCAAAGGCATTGTCTAATATTGGCTTACAAGCATCCTTAGGTGATGCACCAAGCATAAGGGAACATTCAATTACATCAACTTGATTTTTAAATCCATCAATTAATTTATTTATTCCAAGGCTTATTCCTGTCATAGAATTGCCAACTATCATACCTGCAAGGGGAATGAAGTATTGGGGATTATACCAAGGTTTAATATTCACCACTATTACAATAAAATAAAACAGCGTAAATAATGTGCCAATTAACATAGAAAAAACCACTACTTTTTTTAGTTCTTTAGAAATTTTAGCTTTAGAACGCTTTAATATGTTTTGTACTGCAAAAATTTCCATAATTAATATAACAAATATAGTTATGAAGGGATTAGGATTTTTAAATATAAATGTTAGAATGTAACCTGTTAATATTAGTTGTAGAGTCATTCTGGTAGTAGAGATTGTTATTTCTTTTTCTCTATTTAAGCCTCTTTTTCTAACTATCAAAAGAAGAATAAGTATAAATATATAGGCAGATATTACCTGTATAAGGGATAGTTTAACAGCTCCATTCAAATAAATCATCTCCTTTTATTTCTATTATATAGTCTGAATATTTTTTTGCTATTTCTTTAGAGTGGGTTACCATAATAAGAGTCTTATTATTTTTCTTTACATATTCAACTACATAGTTTACAACTAAATCCTCTGTGTTTTCATCGAGGGCAGATGTTGGTTCATCTAAAAGTATAACCTCTGGGTTCATTATAAGTATCCTAATTAGACAAATCCTCTGTTTTTCTCCACCAGATAAATTTTCAGCAGGTTCATTTAGATTTTTATTCACATTAAACTTTTCTAAAAGAACTTTTATTTCTTCTATATTATAGTTTTCTGATTTAGAAAATCTTTTTCCGATTAAGATATTATCAAGTATACTTCCTTTATATATAACAGGTGTTTGAGGTAGCATAACAACCCTTCTTCTTAAATCAATGGGGTCGTATTGGTTTAGTTCCTTTTCATCATAATAAATTTCACCTTCATCAGGACTAATTATGTTATTCAACATTTTAAGCAGAGTGGTTTTCCCACTACCACTTTCCCCTACTATACTTGTGACAGAGTTTTTGTTTATTATAATATGCTCAATTTCTAATATGTCCTTATACTTAAGATTTTTTATTTCAAACATTGTTTTAACCTCCTATTTCATTAATAAGCTCTAATGCTTTTTCCTTTGCCCTTTTTAATATATCTTCTCCCTCTTTAGTTATAGAGTAGTATTTTCTAATTTTTCCGTTTACGTTTTGTTCCTCTACACTTAATAGTCCTTCTCTACAGAGGGTGTGAAGTATTGGATATAATGTTCCAGGGCTTATTTCATATCCGTGATGCTTAAGTTCTTCTATCATCCAAGAACCATAAAAGGGTTTTATTTTGGCGTGATAAAGTATGTGTATTTCAATGAAACCAAGGAAGAGTTTGCGTAGTATTTTGTTATCCATAATCAGCACTCCTATCTAAAAGCGTTATCGAAATACGATATCACAATTATATCACTACTGAAAAAACAATACAAGTTAACTAAATATAATATGTTGACATTAAAAAATAATACATATATCATATTATTTAGATGGAGAGATGGCAGAGTGGTCTAATGCACACGACTCGAAATCGTGCGTACGGGTAACCGTACCGTGGGTTCAAATCCCACTCTCTCCGCCAAAGTGCCACCCAGGTGAGAGGTGAATAAAACCATAAAATTCCATAGAATTACAAGTAGGCCAGCTTATGCTGGTCTTAATTTTTATATTTACAATTTAATATATCTTAATTTGAGAACTTTTTAAAATATTATAAACATTACTGTAGAAGGATAGACCTAAATAATGTAGAATATATTTTATAGAGAGTAGGCGGTATCTTTATTTATGTAATATAAATAAAAGGAGGGCGTTTATGTTTAAAACGGATATTGAAATTGCACAGGAGGCAAAGCTTTCAGACATCAGAGAAATTGCAAAAAAGCTTGATATTACAGAGGATGAAATTGAACTTTACGGAAAGTATAAGGCAAAGGTTGACTGCAATATTTTAAAAAACAAGAAGAGTAGGGACGGAAAACTAATTTTAGTTACAGCTATAAATCCAACCCCAGCAGGAGAAGGAAAAACAACAACTTCAATTGGACTTGCAGATGCTCTAACAGTGCTTGGTAAGAGAACTGCAGTTGCACTTCGTGAACCATCTCTTGGACCTGTATTTGGAATAAAGGGAGGAGCAGCAGGAGGAGGATATTCACAGGTTGTTCCTATGGAGGATATAAATCTTCACTTCACAGGCGATTTCCATGCAATAGGTGCGGCAAACAACTTACTTGCAGCAATGCTTGATAATCATATATATCAAGGAAATGAATTAAATATTGACCAAAGAAGAATTACTTGGAGAAGATGTGTTGATATGAACGATAGGCAGCTAAGGTTTATAGTTAGCGGCCTTGGAGGAAAGGTTAATGGGGTACCAAGAGAGGATGGATTTGATATTACAGTTGCATCGGAGGTTATGGCAATCTTCTGTTTATCAAAGGATATAAATGACCTAAAGGAAAGATTAGCAAGAATTGTTGTTGCATATAATAGGGATGGTAAGCCTGTAACAGCGGGTGATTTAAAGGCACAGGGTGCAATGGCAGCTCTTTTAAAGGATGCCCTAAAGCCTAACTTAGTTCAGACTTTAGGAAAGACACCTGCCTTTGTTCACGGAGGACCATTTGCCAATATAGCCCACGGATGTAATTCTATTATGGCAACTAAGATGGCACTTCACCTTGCAGACTATGTTGTAACAGAGGCTGGCTTTGGTGCGGATTTAGGTGCAGAAAAGTTTATAGACATAAAGTGTAGAATGGCGGGACTTGAGCCAAGTGCTGTTGTTATTGTTGCAACAGTAAGGGCACTTAAATATAACGGAGGAGTTTCAAAGGATAAGTTAGGAGAAAAGAACCTTGAGGCACTTGAAAGGGGACTTCCAAATCTATTAAAGCACGTTGAAAATATAACAAGAGTATTTAATCTTCCTGCTGTTGTTGCCTTAAATAGGTTCCCAACGGATACAGAAGAAGAGATAGAGCTTGTTAAGGAAAAGTGTAGAGAACTTGGTGTTAATGTTAAGGTATCAGAAGTTTGGGCAAAGGGTGGAGAAGGTGGAATAGAAGTTGCACAGGAAGTTTTAAGATTAATAGAGGAAAAGAACAATAAGATGCAGTTCTGCTATGATTTAGAAATGCCAATTAAAGATAAGATAAAGACAATAGCAAGGAGAATATATGGTGCAGAGGATGCAGTATTTGCACAGGAGGCAGAAAAGCAGATTGCAGAACTTGAAAAATTAGGATTTGGTAACCTGCCTATCTGTATGGCAAAGACTCAGTATTCATTAAGTGATGATGCAACAAAGCTTGGAAGACCAGAAGGATTTAAGATAACAGTAAGGGAAGTATATGTTTCAGCAGGTGCAGGATTTATAGTTGCAATAACAGGAAGCATTATGAAGATGCCTGGACTCCCAAAGGTTCCTGCAGCAGAAAAGATAGATGTGGATGAGAATGGTAGAATAACAGGACTTTTTTAGGAGGGATAACTTGATACTATATGGTAAGCAGGTTGCAGAAAAATTATCAGAGGAAATAATAGATGAAGTTAAAACCCTAAAGGATAAGGGAATAGAGCCAAAGCTTGCAATAGTAAGAGTTGGTAGAAATGAAGGTGACTTGTCCTATGAAAGGGGAGCGGTAAAGAGGGCTGAAAGGCTTGGTATTAAGGTTGAGGTTTTTGAATTAGAAGAAGGTATAAAAACTGAGGATTTAATTGAATGTATAGAAAAAATAAACAATGATAATTTAATACACGGATTGCTTCTTTTTAGACCTTTACCTAAACATATAGATGAAAATAGGGTGAAAAATTATATAAATGCAAATAAAGATGTAGATTGCATAAACCCTATAAATGTAGCCAAGATAATGGAGGGTGATAAAACAGGCTTTGCACCTTGTACCCCAGCAGCAGTTTTAGAAATATTAAAACACTATAGCATTGATTTAAGGGGAAAAAATGTTGTTGTAGTGGGTAGATCAATGGTTGTAGGGAAACCCCTATCTATGCTTCTACTTAGTGAAGATGCAACAGTTACAATATGCCATTCAAAGACACAAAATTTAAAGGAAATAACAAAGAAGGCAGATATACTAATTGTTGCAATAGGTTGTGCAAAATATATAAATAAGGAATATGTAAGTGACAGTACCGTTGTAATTGATGTTGGTATTAATGTGGATAATGTGGGCAACCTTTGTGGTGATGTTGATTTTGAAGATGTAAAGGATTTGGTTTCAGATATAACACCAGTTCCAGGTGGAGTTGGAGCGGTTACAAATACAGTATTATTTAAGAATTTGATTAAGGCTTGTAAGTTTCAGATGGAGTAAATTTTTAAGGAGGCTGTCTAAAATACAGCCTCCTTGTGCTTAAAAACTCTTGATATTACAATAATTATAACAGTAATGAAATTAAATATAATTATAAATTTACTGAAATTTTTAAATATATATATTGACGTTTTATATGTTATGCTGTTATAATAAAAACAGATAACGAAATGGGTTTCGAAAAAGTAAATAAGAGGTGTTAGAACTTGACAGTAACAATATATGATATATCAAAGGAAACAGGATTTTCGCCAACAACTGTATCAAAGGCTTTAAATAACTACCCAGACGTTAGTGAAAAAACTAAAAAAATAATTTTAGAGAAGGCAAATGAAATGGGGTATATCCCAAATTCACATGCAAGGATTTTGACTACAAAGAAATCTTGGACCATAGGAATTTTATTTGATGAAAAATTAAATGTAGGTATGAAACATCCATTTTTCAACGCAGTTATCGAAAGTTTTAAAAAGAGCGTTGAATCAAGAGGATATGATCTATTGTTTATATCAAAGGACATAGGTGGAGATAAAATAACCTATTTAGATCACTGTAAAATCAGAGGAGTAGACGGAGTTATTATAATTACTTCAGACCCTCAAAATGAGCAAATACAAGAGCTTATTAACAGTGATTTTCCTTGTGTATTAATAGACAATGAATGTAATAGAGCAAGTAGTGTTCATTCAGACGATATACAAGGGTGCTATTTAGCAGTTGAATATCTCTATTCTTTAGGGCATAGAAAGATAGCTCATATTTATGGAAGCTTAGATACCTTTGCAGGTAAAGTTAGATATGATGAATTTTTGAATGCTCTAAAAAAGTTTAATTTGCAAAGGATAGATGAATATTTAGTAGATGGTGACTATTTCTCCTATGATGGTGGATATAAGGCAATGAAAAAGCTTTTAGATTTAAAGGAGCCACCAACAGCAGTATTTGCTTCAGGAGATTTTATGGCAATAGGTGCAATAAATGCAATAAAGGATAAGGGGCTAAGGGTGCCAGAAGATATATCTGTAATTGGATATGATGATTTAGATATATGTAAATATATAACACCAAAGCTTACAACAATAAGACAAAACACAGATTTAATAGGAGAGAATGCAGCAGAAATATTGATTAATGCTATAGATAGAAAAAATAGTAGAACTTCAGTTATAGTTCCTGTTGAATTAGTCCTTAGAGATTCCTGTGAATCTTTAAAATAAAATCCTTCTTTTTTCTTTTTTACTGAATTCGAAACCGGTTTCGAGAGAAATAATAATTTAAAGTCTGTAGCACAAAGGTGTTACTATAAAAACAAAAAATGAGGGGGTAAATTTGATGAAAATCAAAAAGTACTTAGGCATTTTATTATCAACAGTGTTAGTTACTACGTCACTTGTTGGATGTGGTCCTAAAAAAACTGGCGAAGGTGAGAAAAAATTAGAAGTAGATAAGACAAAGGTATTAAGAGTTTGGTCCTTTACAGATGAGCTTAAAGAACCATTAAAGTATTTTGAAGAAAAGTATGGAATAAAAACAGAACTTACTATTGTTCCTACTGCTGATTATGCATCAAAGCTTCAACCAGTTCTTGATAGCGGTGTAAATGCTCCAGATGTATTTACTGCAGAAATTGCTTGGGTAAAGCAATGGGTAGATATGCCATATTGGGAAAACCTTTCAGATGCTCCATATAACGCAAATGAATGGGAAAAGGACTATGTTCCATATGTATGGAATATAGGTAAAGATAACAATGGTAAGGTTAAGGCACTTTCTTGGCAAGCTACTCCAGGTGGATTTATTTATAAGAGATGGATTGCAAGAGAAGTTTGGGGAAATGATGACCCAGCATTCGTAGCTCAAAAACTTTCAAATATGGATAATTTTATGAAGGCTGCTGAAGAATTAAAACAAAAAGGATATAAGATAGTACCAGATGAAGGAGCTATTCGTTGGTTTGCTAAAGGTTCAGAACCAAAGCCATGGGTAAATGAAAAGAATGAATTACAATTAACTCAAGCACAAATTGATTTTATGGATTACCAAAAGCAACTACGCGATAAAGAATATTCAGCTATGGCACCAGAATGGTCACCAGCTTGGTTTGCTTCAATGGGAGGACCAATTCCATTCAATGCAGGTTGGGATAAAGTAGAAGAAGCAAAAAGTAGCAAGAAAGTTGAAGTGTTTGGTTATGTTATGCCAACTTGGGGATTACACTATGTAATAAAGCCAAATGCAAAGGAAACAGCAGGAGATTGGGGATTAACATCAGGACCATCACCATACTTCTGGGGAGGAACTTGGGTAGGAGTATATTCAGGTTCTAAAAACAAAGGAGCTGCTTGGGAATTTGTAAAGATGATGACGCATGATCAAGAGTTCCTAAATTGGTGGTACAAAAAAACAGGAGACTTGTTATCATATAAGCCTGTAACAGATAAAGTAAAAGATACAGCAAAGGATGATTTCTTAAAGGGACAAAACCATTATGAGTTCTTCTTAAAGGAAGCAGAAAAGATAACTCCAGAAATAGTAACAAAGTATGACCAAGGCATAGATCAAATTTGGGGTAGCTTAGTATCAGAATATGTAGATGGAAAGAAGACAAAAGATCAAGTTATAAACGAATTCTATAAGCAAGTTAAAAATGCTTATCCAGAAATAAAGACTCCATTAGATAAATAATGAAATTATGAAAATTGTATAATAGGTGAACTTAAGTTCACCTATTATATTAATTTAAAGAAAGAGGGTGTACTATGAATTCAAGAAATAAATATGGCTATTTATTTATATCTCCTTTTTTTATTGTTTTTAGTATATTTGGCATTTATCCAATACTTCTTTCTTTATATATGAGCTTCACAGATTATAAAGGTATTGGTTCCCCATTTAATGCAAACTGGGTAGGACTACAACAATATGCAAGACTAATAAAGGACACATATTTTCTACAAGCTTTTATAAACACTTGGAAAATATGGGGTGTAAACATAGTTCTACAATTAGCACTGGCTTTAATTCTTGCAGTAATCTTTTCGGATGTTAGATTAAAACTTAAGGGTGTTAGTTTATATCGTGCAATATTTTATCTACCTAACTTAATGACAGTTTCATCTGTTGCACTACTATTCTTATTTATTTTAGATTGGCAGCACGGTGCACTTAATGGACTATTACTTAAGGCTGGATTTATATCAAGACCTATTAACTGGTTAGGTCAACCACAAACAGCACAATTATCGGTATCATTAATACAAACTTGGCTCTGGTTTGGTCATACCTTTATTATAATTTTTGCTGGTATAGAAGGAATTTCAAAGGACTACTTTGAAGCAGCTATGATAGACGGTGCAAATAGAACTCAAACCTTCTTTAAGGTAACACTCCCATTATTAAAACCTATAATGATTTATGTTGTTATAACATCCTTAATAGGCGGATTACAATTGTTTGAAATACCTTTCTTAATGTCTCAAAATGGTCTTGGTGGACCAGAGGGTTCATTAGTAACAATGGTTCTATATTTATTTAATCAAGCATTTAAATACCGTAACTTTGGATATGCCGCAGCAGTTGCATATGGTTTATTCTTTATAATATTAATATTCTCCATAGTTGTATTTAAGGGAATGTTCAAGGAAGAGGCCTAAGGAGGTGTGAGTTTTGAATAAAAGAAATTTAATTAGAGGAATTTTATATGCATTTTTAACACTACTTGCATTAGTTTGCTTAATACCTTTTGCAATGATGATAGTAAATTCAACACGTTCAAATACAGAAATAGTAAGAGGATTTACATTAATTCCTGGTAAGAGTTTAATTGAAAATTACAAAAATATGATGTATCACATGGATGTTACAGATGGAATATTTAAAGGTATATGGTTGGGATATAAAAATAGCTTTATAATTGCTGTATCAGTAACAATATTAAGTGGATATTTTTCAGCATTAACTGCATATGGCTTTTATGCTTTTGATTTCAAGGGTAAGAAAGTATTATTTACTTTAATTCTAATTATGATGATGATTCCAAGCCAATTAGGACTACTTGGATTTTATGAGCTAAATAAGGCATTAAAGACATTAGATAGCTATATTCCACTTATAGTTCCTTCAATTGCGACACCTTTTACAGTATTCTTTATGCGTCAATATTTAATATCAACAATGCATCCAGCACTACTTGAGGCAGCAAGAATTGATGGTGCGAATGAAGTAACAATATTCCATAAGATTGTATTACCAATAATGCTGCCAGCTATTGCAACTATGTCAATATTTGCATTTATAGGAGCTTGGAACAATTATTTAGTTCCACTAACAATTATTTCTTCACCACATAAATATCCACTACCAGTTCTTATGGGATACTTAAAGGGTGGTAAGGTTTCAGAAAACTTAGGTTCAATGTATCTTGCAATATCAATGTCAGTTGCTCCAATTATAATTGCATTTATGTTCTTATCAAAATATATAATAAGCAGTATATCTGCAGGTTCTGTTAAGGAATAAAATTTATATAACCTATTAAAAATTTAAATTTTTCTTAGGTTTATCCTCTTTAGTTAAGGTGTTAATACCATAAAAAATGTTGTTTTAGAATTAAAAGAGGTTGACTTTAAACACTTAATAAATATAGAAGTTTTTATTAAGGGAGGATAAATATGAACAATTATTACTTTGATGATAAAAACAGATTTGTAATAGAAAACTTTAATAATTCAAAACCCTTTTCAAGCTTTTTGCCAGGTATTGCAGGTGAAAAGGGAATTCCTATGTGGATTTTCTATGTAAATAGAGGGCAATGTATTTCAGCCTTTGGTATAAAAAATAAGGATAATCCAATAATGGAATTTTTTCCAGCATATAAGTGCTATCAAAATGTACAAAGCGTTGGTTTTAGAACATTTATAAAATTTGATAATGGTAAAGTAGTGTATGAACCATTTTTAAATCCTCGTAGTACTGAAAATGTAGCTCAAAAAATGTATATAGGTATGAATGAATTAGAAATAGAAGAAGTAAATAATGAAAACGGAATTCAAATAAATGTACTTTATTATATGTTGCCACAGGAAAAGTTAGCTGCACTTGTTAGAAAAGTTACAATAAAAAATATATCAAATGATAAAAGAAGAATTGAAGTTTTAGATGGTATGCCAGCACTACTTCCTTATGGTGTTAGTGATGGAGGAATGAAGCAGGTAGGAAATACACTTAAGGCGTGGATGGAAGTATATAATCACGAAGAGGGAACACCAATTTTTAGAATGAGGTCATCATCAGAAGATAGCGTAAATGTAACTGAATTTAAAGAGGGTAATTTTTATTTATCATTTAAAAATGTAAATGGAAATAAGGAGTTAATAAGACCAATTGTAGATGCAGATTTGGTATTTGGTATGAATACATCTTTAAGCTTTCCAGATGTATTTGCAAACAATACTTTAAAGGATATATTAAGTAGAAAACAAATTACTTCAAATAAAGTTCCTTGTAGTTTTTCAGCAGCAGAAGTTGAATTAAAAGCTAATGAAGCTATAGAGATATATTCTGTTGTTGGGCATACTTTAGAGGCTTCGGTATTAGAACAATATAAAGATAAATTCAGCAGTGAAGTATATATAAATAACAAATACTTAGAGGGAAAACAAATTGTTGAGAAAATAACAGATGACATATATACAAAGACATCCTCCAAATTGTTTGATGAATACTGTAAACAAAGCTATTTAGATAACATATTAAGAGGTGGATATCCTGTAGTCTTTAATAAAGGAGATAAAACTTTTGTTTACTATATGTATTCAAGAAAACATGGAGATTTAGAAAGAGACTACAACTATTTCTCACTTCAACCAGAGTATTATTCAAGTGGAAATGGAAACTATAGAGATGTAAACCAAAATAGAAGAAATGATGTCTTCTTTAGACCAGAGGTAAATAGCTACAACATAAAGACCTTTATGAATTTGATTCAAGCAGATGGATATAATCCTCTTGTTATAAATGGAGTTAAATATAGAGTTAATACAGATGATTTAGCATTTGTTGATGAATTGGTTGAAGAAGGGCATCTTTTAAAGGAGTTTTTAACTAATTCCTTTACACCAGGTAAGCTATTTACATTTATAGAACAAAAGAATATAAAGCTTAAGGTATCAGAAGAGGAACTTTTATCAAAGATAATGGAAAACGTAGAGGAAGAAGTTGATGCAGTTCATGGTGAAGGTTTCTGGACTGACCACTGGACATATAATTTAGATTTAATTGAAAACTATTTAGAAGTTTATCCAGACAAAAAGAGAGATCTACTATTTAATGAATATGACTACACATATTTTGATGATAGTGAAGTTGTACTTCCAAGGGAAAAGAGATATGTATTATCCAATGGTAGAGTAAGACAGTATAATTCACTCGTACAGGATAAGGAAAAGAAAAAGCTCATTGAAAGTAGAAAAACATATAAAAACTTAATGAGAGTAAACAAAGGTTTAGGAGAAATATATACAACAAACCTTATTGTTAAATTAATAAACCTTGCTTCTGTAAAATTTGCAACAATGGACCCTTATGGTATGGGAATTGAGATGGAGGCAGGAAAGCCTGGTTGGTATGATGCATTAAATGGTCTACCAGGACTGTTTGGCTCTTCTGTTGCAGAGGCCTATGAGCTTGTTAGACTATCTAATTTTATAATTGATGTGCTTAAGGAATATTCAGAGGAACAAATTAAACTGCCAGTTGAAGTTTTTGATTTAATTGAAAAACAAGTAGAGCTTATAGAAGTATATAACAATTTAGAAGAAGATAGAGATTACAAGCTATGGTCACAAATGTCTGATTTGCGTGAAAGATATAGGGAAGAAGTTAAATTTGGTTTTGAAGGAAGAGAAGTTTCAGTAAAGGCAGATTTAATTGCTAATAAAATTTTAAAGTTAAAGAATAAGCTTCAAACTGGCTTAGAAAGAGCAAAAGAAGAAAATGGAGGCATTATGCCAACATATTTCTATTATGAAGCAGAAGAATATGAGGTTATTGAAGATGGCAATTTGAAAGAAGAAAATGGACAAAAATACGTTAGAGTACTTAAGTTTAAACAACATAAAATGCCACTATTTTTAGAGGGTGTAGTTAGAGGATTTAAAATCTATAACGATAAAGAGTTTTTAGCAGATGTTTACAACAAGGTAAGGGAAAGTGATTTGTTTGATAGAAAATTAAAGATGTATAAAGTTAATGCATCATTAGATAATGAAACAATAGAGATTGGTAGAGCAAGAGCCTTTACACCAGGTTGGCTTGAAAATGAATCAATATGGCTTCATATGGAATATAAGTATATGCTTGAAATATTAAAGAGCGGTCTTTATAAGGAGTTCTACAATGATTTTAAAAATGTATTAATTCCATTTATGGACCCAAGTATATACGGCAGAAGCCCACTTGAAAATTCTTCATTTATTGCAAGTAGTGCAAATAGAGATGAAACAATACACGGAACAGGATTTGTTGCAAGATTAAGTGGTGCAACTGCAGAGCTTTTAAGTATATGGAGACTTATGTTTGTTGGAAAAAATCCATTTACAATGGCAGATGGAGCACTAACTTTAAGCTTTAATCCTATTCTACCAGAATGGTTATTTGATGAAGATAACAAAGTTAGCTTCAACTTCTTAGGAAGATGTAGGGTTACTTATCACAATCCTTCAAGAAAAAATACCTATGAAATGAACCCTTCAAATCAAAGAATAGTGCTTTACCTATTAGATGGAAGTAGGGTAGAAGTATCAGGAAATGTAATAGAAGAAGAATATGCAATAAAAGTAAGAGAGGGAAAAGTAAACAAAATAGATGTTTATCTACAATAAACCTATTATGGAGGTAAAAATGAAAAGGGAGCTTAAAGTTTATCTAACAGCAAGGGATACTCAAGATAGGTTAACTTTTAAAGGGACTAAAGCATTAGAATTAAATGAAGCTTGTGATAAAGCTATTGAGGTTTTTGAGGATGAAACATACCAAACTATTGAAGGATTTGGTGGAGCTTTTACTGAAGCGGCTGCATATAACTTTTATAAATTAGGAGAAGAAAATAGAAAAGAAATACTAAAGGCATATTTTAGTGATGAAGAGGGAAACGGATATAACCTTTGTAGAACCCATATAAACAGCTGTGACTTTTCATTGGGTAACTACGATTATGTAGAAGAGTATGATGTTGAACTTAAGAGTTTTAATATTGAAAGAGAAAGAAAATATGTTATTCCATTTATAAAAGAGGCAAAATCAATTTCTAAGGAGGAGATTAAAATATTTTCTTCTCCTTGGAGCCCACCTGCTTGGATGAAGACAAACGGTGAAATGAACAACGGTGGTAAGCTAAAGGATGAGTATAGGGACGTTTGGGCTCTCTACTTTTCAAAATATATAAAGGCAATGAAGCAGGAAGGAATAGATATTTGGGGAATAACAGTTCAAAATGAACCAGAGGCTACTCAAGTTTGGGATTCTTGTAGATATACAGCAGAAGAAGAGAGGGACTTTGTAAAATACCATTTAGGTCCTACTCTAAAAAGAGAAGGTTTAGAGAATATAAATATTATTGTTTGGGACCACAATAGAGACCTATTGTACGAAAGAGCAAAGGTTATTTTATCTGATAAAGAGGCATCAAAATATATTTGGGGTATTGGATTCCATTGGTATTCAGGAGACCAATTTGAGAATCTTGAAAAAACGCATAGGGATTTCCCAGATAAAAAACTTTTATTTACAGAAGGATGCCAAGAGGGTGGAGTAAAATTAGGAGACTGGAATGTTGGTGAAAGGTATGGCCACAATATAATAGGAGATTTAAATAACCATACTGTCGGTTGGGTTGACTGGAACTTAATATTAGATACAAAGGGAGGACCTAACCACGTTGGTAATTACTGCGATGCTCCAATTATTGTAGATACAGAAAACGATAGAGTATATTATCAAAGTTCCTACTATTATATAGGTCATTTCAGTAGATTTATAAAAAGAGGGGCAAAAAGAATAGGATTTGCTAATCCTTATGAAAATTTAGAGATTGCAGCATTTAAAAATATAGATGGTTCAATTATAGTCGTAGTTATGAATAAATCTGATGAAGATGTTGATTTTAAACTTAAAATAGATGATAGGTCAGTACAATATAAGAGCATTAAACATTCAATAATGACACTTATAATGGAGTAAAATATTATTTTTAGGCAAGTAACCATCTGTATGAGTTACTTGCCAAATTTATAATGGAGTAATTGGAGGTAAGTATGAACAAATATAGTTTTCCCAAGGATTTTATATGGGGAGTAGCAACATCCTCATATCAAATTGAAGGTGCCTACAATGAAGATGGTAAAGGAGAAAATATATGGGATAGGTTTACTTCTATTCCAGGTAATATATATAAAAACCATAATGGAAATGTAGCCTGTGATCATTATCACTTATATGAAAAGGATATTGAGATATTAGAACAATTGGGCATTAAAAACTATAGACTTTCAATATCTTGGGCAAGAATATTCCCAAAGGGATATGGAGAGGTAAATAAAAAAGGAGTGGAGTTTTATAAAAAACTTATAAACAAATTAGTAAGTAGAGGAATACAGCCAGCAGTAACTCTATACCATTGGGATTTGCCGCAACATCTTCAAGATATGGGAGGATGGGCAAACAGAAAGGTAGTAGATTATTTTGTTGAATATGCAGAGTTTATGTTTAAGGAATTTGGTGATTTAGTTCCTATATGGATAACACATAATGAACCTTGGGTAGTCTCAATGTTAGGTTATGCTTGGGGTATACATGCACCAGGTATTAAGGATTATAAAATGGCATTACAAGTTGCACATAATGTACTTTTATCACACGGAAAAGTTGTAAGGCTCTATAGAAGTATGAATTTAAAAGGAAAGATAGGAATTACTTTAAACCTATTAACTTCATATCCTTTTACATCTGATGAAAAGGATGTATTAGCAGCAAAAATAAACGATGGATTTGTTAATAGATGGTTTTTAGATCCTGTATTAAAGGGAAAATATCCTGAAGATATGGTTGAGTTATATAGAGAACAAAATATTCTTCCAGAACTTCCTGAAGATGATATGGAGATTATTAATGAAAAAATAGACTTTTTAGGTATAAATTATTATACAAGAAGTGTTGTAAAATATGATGAAACAGCTTATCCATTAAAGTCTTCAGCTGTAGATTTAGATAATCCAAAAACTGATATGGGATGGGAAATATATCCTAAAGGTTTATATGATATGCTTATTTATCTGCATAAAAACTATGATGGAATAAACATAATGATTACTGAAAATGGAGCTGCATTTAATGATATAGTTAACTCAAAGGGTAGGGTAGTAGATGATTATAGAATTCATTATCTTTATGAACATTTAAAAGAAGTGCATAGAGCGATTTCTGATGGAGTAAATCTTAAGGGATACTATCTGTGGTCATTTTTAGATAACTTTGAATGGGCTGAAGGCTATGCAAAAAGGTTTGGTATTGTATATGTAGATTACAATAATCAAAACAGAATTATAAAGGACAGTGGATATTGGTATAGAGAAGTTATAAAAAATAATGTATTAAGTGAATGAGTCGGATTTAAATAAATAATAATTTGAACGGAATTTAAATTAAAAAGGAGGTTGATTGTTTTGGATAAAGTTAAAGCTTGGGAGTTTATAAATGAAAACGGAGAGTTTGAACTTGAAAATCCTCAAAAAAACAGTTATCTATATTTTCCTATTGCAAATGAAGCGGGTATAATGTCATCCATTACACCAACGTTAAATGGAGATATAAAGTCAGGTCAGAATACATTTCTTTTGCTTCCTGTATCAGTTGAGGATTTGCATAATACAAGAAGCTCAAGAAACTTTTGGATTAATATTGAGGGGTATGGCCCTTGGTCTGTGAGTGGAAACTCACCAATGCAGATAGGTTATACTTTTCAAGAAAATTCCCCAGAAAAAGTGAAGTTAGAAGCAGGCTTTTTATGGCACAAGATAATAAGAGAGAATAGAGAGTTAGGAATAAAGGCAGAGGTTTTAAACTTTGCACCTGTTGATAATCATAAGGTTGAATTGATGAAGGTTAGTATTACAAACACAGGAGAAGATACTAAAACAATAGTACCTACTGCAGCAATTCCTATATATGGACGTTCAGCAGATAATTTAAGGGATCACAGACATGTTACATCACTTCTTCATAGAATTAAAACAACTGATAATGGTGTATTAGTAAAACCAACACTTTCATTTGATGAAAGAGGGCATAAAACTAATAATGTAATATATTCAATACTTGGTGTAGAAGATAATGGAGATAATCCAATTGGATTTTTCCCAGAGGTTGAAGAATTTATTGGTGAAGGTGGAAATTTAGAGTGCCCTGAGGCTGTGTTCTGTAATAAAAAGCCTTACTGTAAATCAGGTGAAATGCTTGAGGGATATGAAGCAATAGGTGCCATAAGATTTAAAGAAGTAGAACTTTCAAAGGGTGAAACTAAAACATTTATTGTTATGATGGCTATAAATGAAGATGGTAATGAAAAGGAAAATGAAGTGCTTATAAGTAAGTATGGAAGCGTTGACAAGATTGATAAGGCTTTAGATGAATGTAAAAAATATTGGGACAATAAATTAAGCAGACCAGAATTTAAAACTGGTGATGAAAAATTTGATAAATGGATGAAGTGGATTAATCTACAGCCTATTTTAAGAAGAATATATGGATGTTCATTTTTACCACATCACGATTACGGAAGAGGTGGAAGAGGCTGGAGAGATTTGTGGCAGGATTGCCTTGCACTTCTTATGATGGAGCCAGATGAAGTTAGAAAACTTCTTTATAATAACTATGCTGGTGTAAGAATAGATGGAAGTAATGCTACTATAATTGGCTCAAAACCTGGTGAGTTTATTGCTGATAGAAACAATATAGCAAGAATATGGATGGACCATGGTGCATGGCCTTTCCTTACAACTAAATTATATTTAGATTTAAGTGGAGATTTAAACTTCTTATTAGAAGAACAGGAATATTTCAAGGATAGGCTTGCCAGCAGATGTACTGATTATGATGAGACTTGGACAATAGAAGAAGGAAATAAGCTAAAAACATTTGATGGAGAAATTTATAAAGGAACTATATTAGAACATATTTTAATACAACATCTTACTCCATTTTTTAATGTTGGTATGCATAACAATATTAAACTTGAAGGTGCAGATTGGAATGATGGTTTAGATATGGCACCTGAAAAGGGAGAAAGTGTTGCATTTACGGCTCTATATGGAAGTAATTTAATTGAATTTGCAAAACTTTTAAGAGAACTTAAGGAAAGATACTCAATTGAAGAGATAGATTTAGCTGAAGAGATGATAGTACTACTTGATTCATTAAATTTTCCTATAAATTATGATTCTGTAGAAGAAAAGGTTGATTTATTAAAGAAATATTTTAATAGCTGCAAAAGAAAAATATCAGGAAGAAAAGTTAAGGTTTCAACTGATGCCCTTATAAAGGATTTAGAAAGAAAGGGAAATTGGATAATTAATCATATTAGAAATAACGAGTGGATTAAAAATTCTGAAGGTTATGAGTGGTTTAATGGCTACTATGATAATTCAGGAAATAGAGTAGAAGGCGATAATGCAAATGGAACAAGAATGAATTTAACAAGCCAAGTATTTACTACAATGGGTGGAGCAGCTACAGATGAACAGATTGAAAAAATTATAGAATCTGCAAACAAATATCTAAAAGATGAAAAAGTAGGCGGATATAGATTAAATACTAACTACCATGAAGTAAAAAAGGATTTAGGAAGACTGTTTGGTTTTGCCTTTGGACATAAGGAAAATGGTGCAATGTTCAGCCATATGTCAGTAATGTATGGAAATGCTCTTTATAAGAGAGGGTTTGTAGAGGCAGGATTTGAGGTAATTAATTCAATATACTCTCAATGCATGAATTTTGAAAAGAGCAGAATTTACCCTGGCATACCAGAGTATATAAACGAAAAGGGAAGGGGTATGTATCATTACCTTACAGGCTCAGCAAGCTGGTTGTTATTAACTGTGCTTACAGAGATGTTTGGAGTTAAGGGTGAACTTGGAGATTTAGTAATAGAACCTAAATTAATTGCAAAACAGTTTGATAATGAAGGTAGAGCTTCTGTAACTGCACTATTTGCACAAAGAAGTATAAGGGTTCAATACATTAATAACAATAAACAAAATTACGGAGAATACAAAATATTATCTGTAAGCATAAATGGAAACAAAGTAGAATGTAATATATTCCAAAATAGAGCAGTAATATCAAGAAGCATAATAGAAGCATTAGATGCGGATAAGATACATGAAATAGTTGTAGAGCTTGGTTGATTTAAAGACTATTAATAATTTGTTAGGGCGGGTATTCGAATAGAATTCCTGTCCTTTCTTGAATACAATATTAATTAGGTGTGTTTTTTCTATTTCTATTTGTTTTACATAAAAATATAATATAAGTTCTGATAACATAAAAATTATTAAATTAAGGTTTAAAATTACGAAAAATTGTCGAATAATGTTGAAATTAATAAAAATTATAAATATTTTATATTTTTACATAGAAAGTATAGATTTTTAACAAAATTCGTGTATAATTAAATTTAATATTAATTTACCAATAATTTTCAAATATTTAGTGAAAATTTA
>JAOAAJ010000093.1 GCA_026418935.1 Caloramator sp.
CCAGAAAGGTTTGAAGCAGACTTAAAAATGCTAAAAGAAAAAGGATTTAATATTATCAGTTTAAGATATTTATTATTAGCAATTGATGGACAAGCTAAGCTTCCACCAAATGCAGTAGTTATAACCTTTGATGATGGTTTAGAAAGTTTTTACACTTATGCATATCCTCTTTTAAAAAAATATAATATGCCTGCTATAAATTTTGTAATAACAAAAAGAATAGATTATAAACCTCAAAATACTAGTTTAGAATTTATGAATAGAACTCAATTAAAGGAAATGCTAAAAAGTGGTATTATTGACATACAGTCTCATACACACGATAGTCACGAATATATCTATGCTAATAGAAATTTAGATAAAATAGGTAAATTAGCTAGTCCTATTTATTATGTTGGAATAGATGATTTTGAATCACAAGTTAATTATGAAAAAAGAGTTAGAGAGGATTTATCTAAATCATTTGAAGTATTAAATGAAATTTTAGGTGAAAAGCCATATATTTTATCCTTCCCATTTGGGCATTATAATGATAGAGTAGTAGAGATTGCGAAGGAAGTTGGATATTCTAAGTTTGTAACTATAAAAAAAGACATAAATTTACAGGGTTCTAAGGATAGATTTATTTATAGAATTAATGCAGGTGTTAATACAATAAATGAAGAAAAACTATTTAATATAATGATGGATTTGATAAAGGAAGAAAATGAAAAATTTAAGAAGTTTATTGAAATTGAGGGGTGAATATGTGTTATCATTATAAATTATTGGAGATTATTATAGAAAATATAGATGAGGGGATTCATATTGTTGATAGTGAAGGAAATACAATAATATACAACAGGGCAATGGAACAGATAGAGGGGTTAAATTCAAATGAGGTTTTAGGTAAAAATTTATGTGATATATTTCCAAATTTAAATGAGACAACAAGTACCTTGCTATCTTGCTTAAAGTCAGGAGAACCTGTTCTTGATCGATATCAGACATACCTTAACAAAAAAGGCAATAATATAACTACTGTAAATACAACTATACCTATTATAATTGATGGAAAAACCTTGGGTGCAGTTGAAATATCCAAAAATTTTACTAAAATCAAAGAACTATACGATAGAATTCTTCAACTTAATAACAGTAGGGATGATAGTTCTGATAAATATAAATTTGATGATGTAGTTGGTGCAAGTCCTGACTTTTTGAAGACTATTGAACTTGCTAAAAAAGCAAGTAGAACTAATTCAACAGTTTTAATAATAGGAGAGACAGGTACAGGAAAAGAGGTAATAGCACGATGCATTCATTCATCAAGTTCAAGATGTGAAAAACCTTTTATTGCTGTAAACTGTGCTGCATTACCAGAGAGTCTTCTTGAAGGAATTTTATTTGGTACTGTAAAAGGTAGTTTTACAGGAGCCATAAATAGACCTGGTTTGTTTGAACAAGCAAATGGAGGTACACTTCTATTAGATGAAATAAATTCAATGCCAGTAAATTTACAGGCAAAACTTTTAAGGGTATTGCAGGAGGGTTATATTAGAAGAATTGGGGATGTTAAGGATATTCCAATAGATGTTAGAATTATTGCAACAATCAATGAAGACCCATATACTTCGATTTTACAAGGAAACTTAAGGAAGGACCTATATTATAGATTAAGCGTTATAAATATTAATATTCCACCTCTTAGGGATAGAAAAGAGGATATACCAATTTTTGTAAATGAATTTATAAAAAAATACAATACAGAACTTATTAAGGACGTTTGGGAAGTGGCGGATGAAGTTTATGATGGATTTTTAAGCTATGATTGGCCAGGTAATGTAAGGGAACTTAAAAATTATATTGAAGGTGCAATGAATATGGTTACAGGACATGTATTAAGAAGGGAACATTTTGCACCAAATGTTCAGGAGCTTATATTTAAGAAATATAAACCTGATATGGGTGATGTAAAATATGATTTTAATACTCCATTAGATGACTACTTAGAAGATATAGAGAAAAAGATAATATTATCAGCCCTTGAAAAAACAAACTATAATATTTCTAAAGCAGCAGGTATGTTAAAAATAAAAAGGCAAACACTTCAGCATAAATTGAATAAATATGGTATAAACAAATAGATTATATTTTTCGGCAAGCTCTATGCAAAATATTTTGCATAGAGCCTTTTTTATTGTAAAATCATTGGTTCTCTCATATGCAAAAATTGTTGCAGATGCAATTAAATAATCAGAATATAATGAATATTAAAAATTTACGGTTCTGCTGGATTTATAAATATAATTTTTTTAATTTTATTTAAACAAATATCAGCTTTAAATTTGGCACCATATTTGCAATATGTAATAAAAAATATTTGGGGAGGAGTTTTGTTATGGATAAAATTAAGGTTATTCAATGGGGCGTAGGAAATATGGGCAGTGGTATGGTCAAGATGATTTTAGACAAGGAAGGAATTGAAGTTGTTGGAGCTATTGACAGGAAAGAAAATGAAGGCAAGGATTTAGGTGAACATATTGGACTTGGTAGAAAACTTGGGATAACAATATCATCAGATCCTGAAAAGACTTTAAGTGAAGTTAAGGCAGATGTTGTTTTGCTTGCTATAGATTCTTTCGTAAAGGGAGTTGAAAAGCAAATTAAGCTAATTTGTAGCCATAAAATGAACTGCATAACAATTGCAGAAGAAATGGCATATCCATTTAACGCAGAACCAGAATTATCAAAGGAAATAGATGAGATAGCAAAGGCAAATGGGGTAACAGTACTTGGAACAGGTGTAAACCCAGGATTTGTATTAGATACACTAATAATTACATTAAGTGCAGTTTGTAGAAGTGTTAAAAAGATAAGAGCAGCAAGAATAAATGACCTATCACCATTTGGAAAGACGGTTATGAGAGAACAGGGAGTTGGTCTTACAGTAGAAGAGTTTATGAAGGGAATAGAAGATGGTTCTGTATATGGTCACGTTGGATTTGAAGAATCAATCCCAATGATTGCAGATGCTCTTGGGATTGAAATAGATGAAGTTAAGCAGACGAAGGAGCCAATTATATCAAATACCCATAGAGAAACAAAGGATGTTGTAGTTGAACCTGGTATGGTATGTGGATGCAACCACTGTGGATATGGTTTAAAAAATGGTGAAGTTGTTATAGCACTTGAACACCCACAACAAATCCATCCAGAGATTGAAAATATAGAGACTGGGGATTATATATGGATTGAGGGAGATCCGAATATAAGCTTATGTATAAAGCCAGAGGTTCCTGGAGGAATTGGTACAATAGCAACAGCAGTAAATATGATACCTCATGTTTTAAATGCTAAGCCAGGACTTGTTACTATGAAGGATTTACCTCTACCACATGCTATTATGAATGATTTTAGAATGCATCTTACTAAATAGAGGTGAGAATTTTGGAAGTTGTAAAAAAAGGGACTTATGTACAAATACATCAAATTGTTTTAAATCCTGAAGAAAGAGCTTCAAATCTACCAGAGGAAACAAAAGTGGTTCCACTTGAAATGTGGGTAAAGGGGTATTTAAACAGTGACGCAAAGATTGGAGATGAGGTAGAAATTACTACTTTAACTAATAGGCAAGTCAGGGGGACTTTAGTAGAGGTAAACCCAAGTTATTGTCACGATTTTGGTAAATTTGTTCCTGAAATTTTAAAAATAGGACAAGATTTAAGAAGAATTTTGAAGGACGGTGAATAATGTGGCAGATTATAGCTATAATGCCGTCATGGCAAGAAAAAATGAAATAATGAAAAGGGCTGTAGGTATAGATTACTCAAAATTTCAAACTTCAAGAATTTCCTTTGATTATGAAAAAATGATGAGGGAAACGGGCTATACTCTTCAAGAGGTACAAAATATACAAAGGGATGTTGGAGTAGGTAATACACCGCTTATAGAGCTTAAAAATTTAACAGCCCTTGTAAGGAAAATCTCACCAAAGGGAAAAGGTGCAAGAATTTTTATTAAGGACGAGGCCTGTAACCCATCAGGAAGTTTTAAAGATAGACGTGCTGCAATTTCAGTATATCACGCAAAAAAATTAGGATATAAGGGTGTGGTTGCGGCAACAAGTGGCAACTATGGTGCTGCAGTTGCATCACAGGCAGCAATGAGAAATTTAAATTGTATTATTGTTCAGGAGTGTTATGATTCAAGAAAAGTTGGACAGCCAGAGATATTAGAAAAACAGAGAAAATGTGAATGTTATGGAGCAGAGGTTGTTCAGCTTACAGTTGGACCAGAGTTATTTTATACGTTTTTGAAAATTCTTGAAGAAACAGGATATTTTAATGCCTCGCTTTATTCTCCATATGGAATTGCTGGTGTTGAAACATTAGGTTATGAAGTTGCTATACAGTGTAGAGAACAACTTGGTAAAGACCCTGATGTTGTTGTTATAACTCATGCAGGTGGAGGAAATGTTACAGGAACAGCAAGGGGGCTTATAAAGGCGGGTGCACTTAATACTAAAGTCGTTGGTGCAAGTGTTGATTTGACAGGACTTCATATGGCATCTGATAAAGATTTTAATAGAAAATCCTTTACGACAGGACATACTGGTTTTGGAATTCCCTTTGCAACTTGGCCAGATAGGTCAGATGTACCAAGAAGTGCAGCAAGACCATTAAGATATTTAGACAGGTATGTGACTATTAAGCAGGGTGAAGTATTTTATATAACTGAAGCATTAGCACAACTTGAGGGATTAGAAAGAGGTCCTGCTGGAAACACATCTCTTACTGCTGCCTTCTATCTTGCACAGGAAATGGATGAAGACCAAATAATTGTAGTTCAAGAGACTGAATATACAGGAGCTGGAAAACATCACATGGCACAGCTGTCCTTTGCAAGGGAAAATGGAATAGATATTAGATTTGGAAATCCAGAGGATGAAAGGGCAGGAGAGAGCATTATACTACCTGAACATCCAAGTTTGATAAAGGCAAGGGATGTTGATTTATTTAAATTAAAGAAATCATATATTAAAAACTGTATTGATAATTATAAGGTAGATGAGATTGCTATAAAGGATGTGGAATTTTTAGCAGAGGATACAAAACTTTCGATAGAGGAAGTTGAGAAGATACTAACTGAAATTAATGTAAAGGTTGTTAAATAAGGAGGGGTTAAAATGGCAGTTAAAAGGCCTGATGATTTTGAAACAAGAAGACAACATCTTAAGAATTTGACAGATGAAGAGTTAGAAAAGAGATTTTGGCAGCTTGCAGAGGAAATAGTAAAACCACTTGTGGAGATCGCATATACCCATACTTCACCTGCTGTAGAAAGGTCGGTTCTTTTGAGAATGGGATTTTCAAGTATTGAAGCAAAGGCTATTGTTGAAGGAGTACAGAATTTAGGATTACTTGGTAAGGGTGCAGGTAATGTGGTTTATAGGTTAGCTAAAAAGAAGAATATACCTATAAGGGAAGCAGGGTTACTACTTGTTGAAGGAAAAGCATGGGATGAAGTACCAGCACTATTTTAAAAAGGGGGGTAAAGTATGTTGGAGAAAAATGAAAAGCTAAACATAGAGGAAATATTAAAGGACCTTGAGAACTATAGACCAAAGAGAAGGGGATGGCATTGGAGGGAAGAACAGGGAAATCAAGTTTATGGTGAGTTTGAATATTATCAGGCATCAAAACCTCTTAAAAATAGTTGTCCACTTCCTGCAGCAAAAAGCTTTGGTTATATAGATCCTCAACCTGACTGTGTAATAACAACAGAAATTGCATCAGGTAGATTTGAGGATGATATAAGAAGAATGAGAATGGCAGCTTGGCATGGAGCAGATCACATAATGGTTATAAGAACTGCAGGACAGAGCCACTATGATGGACTTATAGAAGGTACGCCTGAAGGTGTAGGTGGAGTGCCTATATCAAGAAAACAGGTTAGAGCCACAAGAAAGGCACTTGATATTATTGAAGAAGAAGTAGGAAGACCTATAAACTTCCACTCTTATGTATCAGGAGTTGCAGGGCCAGATATAGCAGTTATGTTTGCAGAAGAAGGGGTAAATGGTGCACACCAAGATCCTCAATATAATGTATTATATAGAAATATAAATATGGTAAGGTCATTTGTTGATGCAGCAGTTGCGAAGAAAATAATGGCCTTTGCAGATATGGTGCAGATAGACGGTGCACATAATGCAAATGCAACAGCTATGAAGGGCTATAAAGTTATGCCAGAACTTATGGTACAACATGCTTTAAACTGTGCATATTCTAAGATGGTGGGAATGAAACCACAAAATATAGCACTTTCTACAGTTCCACCAACAGCACCACCAGCACCTTGTTTAAGACTTGATCTTCCTTATGCTGTTGCCCTAAGACAGCTTTTTAAAGATTATAAAATGAGGGCACAAATGAATACAAAATATATGGAGAGCTGCACAAGAGAAGCTACTGTAACCCATGTACTAAATCTACTTATTTCAAGATTAACAAGAGCAGATATCCAATCTACAATTACACCAGACGAAGGCAGAAACGTTCCATGGCACTACAACAATATTCACGCTATAAATACAGCAAAGCAAGCCTTGATAGGTATGGATGGACTTCTTGAAATGGTAGAACTTAAAAAGGATGGATATTTAGCAGAAAAGGTAAGAGAGTTAAAAGAGAGAGCAGTTTTATTTATGGAGGAAATACTTGAAGTTGGTGGATATTTTAAGGCTGTTGAAATGGGCTTCTTTGTAGATTCAGGTATGTATCCAGAAAGAAATGGTGATGGAATTGCAAGACAAATAAATGGAGGAATAGGTGCTGGTACGGTAGTAGAAAGAGATAAAGACTATATGGCACCTGTTTGTGAACACTTTGGTTATAACAATCTACCAGAGGACATTGAAAAGGCATGTGACTTAATAGATGGATGTACCTTCTGCAAACCTGAAAAGATAGTATTTATTGATGAACTTGATGAAAATGATAATGTAAATAGAAGATTAAAGGAGACTGAAAATTTAAGACATTCAACAGAAATAAAGCCAGAGGTTGAGTGGTGTGGAGATGGTATAGTTTCTACAACAATCTTCTTACCTGTTGAAGAGAGAGTTGCAGAATTTGCAGCTATGGAGATAGGTAAGAAGATGGGACTTGAGGATGTAGTTGTAATTCATAAGCAAGTAATGCAACCTGCAGAGGGAACACTTGTCGAAATAAAGGGAAGGGTTCCATTTACAATAGATGTATCAAAACTTGAAATTCCAAAAAAACCTGAGGTATTATCCGATGAAGAAATAAGAAAGGATATAGAAAGAAAGCCAATGAAGGTAGTAGCAGCAACAGTTGGTGAAGACGAACACTCTGTAGGATTAAGAGAAGTTATAGATATTAAGCATGGTGGAATTGAAAAGTATGGAATAGAGTGTCTATATCTTGGAACTTCATGTCCAGTTGAAAAGCTTGTTGATGCAGCAATAGAATTTAATGCTGATGCAATACTTGCAAGTACAATAATCACCCATAATGATGTTCATATAAAGAATATGAAAAAAATACATGAACTTTGCATAGAAAAGGGTGTAAGGGATAAATTGATTGTTTGTGCAGGCGGAACTCAAGTTACAGACGAAATAGCAAAATCAGCAGGTATGGATGCAGGATTTGGACGTGGAACAAAGGGTAATGACGTGGCCTCATTTTTAGTAAAGAGAAGAAGGGAAATGGAGAATTATGAAGGTTGATGTTTTAGTTGCTGAAATAGGCAGCACTACAACTGTTGTTAATGCCTTTGATTTAAAAAATGCTGAATTTATAGGACAGGGACAGGGGCCAACTACAGTTATAGATGGAGACGTTACAATTGGACTTAATATGGCAATAGATGATTTAAAGAAAAATATAGGGGTTAACACTATTGAATACGATGATTTTCTGGCAACAAGTAGTGCGGCAGGAGGACTTAGAATGACTGTGCACGGCCTTGTATTTGATATGACTGCAAGGGCAGCAAGGGAGGCTGCCCTTGGGGCTGGTGCCATCATTAAATTGGTTACTGCAGGAAAATTAAGACGAAGCGATTTAAATAAGATAAAGGAGATAAAGCCTAATATAATACTTGTTGCAGGAGGTCTTGATTACGGAGAAAGGGATACAGCTCTTTATAATGCTGAAGAGATAGCAAAACTCAAATTAAATGTTCCTGTTATATATGCAGGCAATATTGAAAATCATGAGGATGTTAAATTAATTTTTGAAGAGTATGGACAAAAACTTTATATAGTTGAAAATGTCTATCCAAGAATTGATGAACTAAATGTTGAACCAACAAGAAAAGTTATACAAAGTGCCTTTGAAGAACACATAACTGGTGCACCTGGAATGCAAAAGGTTAGACAGATGGTGAATGGTCCAATAATTCCAACACCTGGTGCTGTTATGGAATGTGCAATGCTTCTGCAAAAGGAGATAGGAGATTTGATGGTTCTTGATGTGGGTGGTGCAACTACAGATGTACATTCTGTAACAGAAGGAAGTGATGAAATCCAAAGAATTATGATTAGCCCTGAACCCTTTGCCAAAAGGACTGTTGAAGGAGATTTAGGTGTTTATGTAAATCTACCTCATATAGTAGAAAGAATTGGAATTGATAATGTAAAAAAGCAGTTTTTAGATGCAGAAGAATTAATTAATAATAGAAAACCAATACCTGAGACAGAAAGGGAGATAGAGTTTATTGAATATATGACTCAGGAGGCTGTACTTACAGCTGTAAGAAGACATGTTGGTTCAATAAGATATATTTATGGTCCAAGCGGTAAGAAAACAATTGCAGAAGGAAAGGATTTAACAAATGTTAAATGGGTTATAGGAACAGGTGGAGCATTAACAAGACTACCAAATAGGGTTGATATAATGAAAAAAATACCTAAAGATAATATAGGAGGAATGTTTTTATATCCCAAGGATAGTGTTGAAATATTAGTAGATAATTTTTATATTATGGCTTCTTTAGGAGTACTATCTAAAAGATATGAAGAGGCAGCATTGAAGATATTAAAAAAGAGCTTGGGAATTTAGGGGTGATGTATTTGTACCCACAGATAGTAATTAATATAAATAAATATAAACAAAACATAAAGTATTTGGTTGATAGATGTACGAATAGAGGAGTTAAGGTGTGGATTGTAACCAAAAGCTTTTGTGCATATCCAGATATTGTAACACATTTAGTTGACTGTGGGATTGACGGTTTAGCAGATTCAAGGATACAAAATTTAAAAAAAATGAAGGATGTTAAAGCAAAAAAAATTCTTTTAAGAATTCCAATGATTGATGAGGCAGAGGATGTTGTTTTATGGTCAGATTATAGTTTAAACTCAGAAATTGAGACAGTTCGTGTTTTAGGAGAGAAGGCAAAAAAGTTTGGTAGAAGACATAAAATAATAATTATGCTGGATATGGGGGATTTAAGAGAAGGAGTTTGGCCTGACGATATTGATGATTTTATAAAAGAAGTCTTGAAGGTAGATGGAGTAGAGATAAAAGGTTTTGGAACAAACTTAACCTGCTATGGTGGAGTTATACCTGATGAAAATAATTTAGGAAGATTAACAAGTATTGCAATGGAAATGGCAAAGAAGTATTCATTAGATATTGAGTATATATCTGGTGGCAACTCAAGTAGTTATTACCTTTTAGAGGATGGTAGATTGCCAAATGGAATAAATAACCTTAGACTTGGAGAGGTTGCAATACTTGGTAGGGAGACGGCCTTTGGTAAGAAAATTGATTCTCTTTCTGATGATACCTTTATTTTAAAGGCTGAAATTGTAGAGATAAAAAAGAAACCTTCAGTTCCTATTGGTAATATTGGTATGGATGCCTTTGGCAACAAACCCCACTATGAAGATAGGGGAATAATTAAAAGGGCAATAGTTGCAATAGGAAGACAGGATATAAATCCTGAGGGTTTAATTCCACTTGATAGTGATGTTGATGTTTTAGGTGCAAGCTCTGATCATACAATTCTTGATGTAACAAGGAGCCATATAAATTATAAAGTTGGAGATGTTGTGGAGTTTAAATTGGATTATGGAAGTCTTTTAAAGGCAATGACTTCAGAGTATGTTAATAAAGTAGTAATATAGTATTAAAGTGCCTCAAAACATTTTATTCGTTTTGAGGCACTTTTTTAAAACTTAAATTAGGGTATAAAAATAAATAAATTTATAATTTATGTGTATTAAGAGCAAGGGTTAATGAAAAGTATTTTAATAATGTACTTGAATATAAAAAGTAAAATTTTATTAAATTTGTGATAAAATAAATGGAAAAAAATAAATTTAATGATATAATGTAATAGTGTATAAAATAAAATATAATATAAGTTTATAGATTTGGGGTGTTACTTAATGAACAAAAAGCAAATATCTGTAAAAAAAGCCATAGCAATAGTTTTAATAACTAATTTAATAACAGCTTCTTTACTTATTTTTGCACCTATTCCATTTGTAGGGGGTAGAAAAATTGTAAGCAAAGAGGAATATAACTTTGTAAAGCAGTTTGAAAAGATGATGTCAATAAAATCTATATTAGAAAAGATGTATGTAGATAAGATTGATGAAAATAAACTTGTTGAAGGTGCAGTAAGAGGAATGGTCGATGGAATTGGCGACCCATATACAGTTTTTATGAATCAAAAGGAGTTTGAAGACCTTTTAACTCATACACAGGGATCCTATGCAGGTGTAGGCCTATATGTAGGTAATAAAGATGGAAAAATTGTTGTTGTTGCACCAATTGAAGATACTCCTGCATATAAAGCTGGCATTATATCAGGTGATATTATTATAAAGGTAAATGATCAAGATGTTTCAGGAAATGAACTGGAGAAGGCAACTTCAATGATGAAGGGACCAGAGGGAACAAAGGTTAAATTAACAGTATATAGAGAAGGTAAGGGAACAATAGAATTTGAACTTACAAGGGCAAGGATTGTTATCAAATCTGTAAAAAGTGATGTAATTGATAATAATATTGGATATATTAGAATAACAACATTTGATGAAAATACATCTGAAGCCTTCAATAATGCATTAGATAACCTATTGAATAAGGGAATAAAAGGATTAGTAATTGACCTTAGAGATAACCCTGGAGGACTTTTAGATCAATGTACAAAGATTGCAGATAGGCTACTTGGTGAAGGAACAATAGTATACACAATTGATAATAAGGGCAAAAAGGATGTATGGACGTCGGATTCTAATAAACTTAATGTTCCACTTGTTCTTCTTGTAAATGGAGGTTCAGCAAGTGCATCTGAAATATTAACAGGTGCTGTTCGTGATTTTAAGGCAGGAGTAATTATAGGTACAAGAACCTTTGGAAAGGGATTGGTTCAAGATATTGTGCCTCTTCCAAATAAAGAAGGACTAAAGGTTACAATAGCAAGATATTATACACCATCTGGTGAATGTATACAAGGAAAGGGAATTGAACCAGACATAGTATTAGATTTACCAGCAAAGGATAAAGAGAAAGAATTAAGTTACAAGGAAGATATTCAAATACAAAAGGCAATAGAAGTTTTAAGAAGTAAGTAATATAATTTGGCCCCCAAGGTTACTTGGGGGCTATAAATCTAATCAATCTATTGGAGGGTTTATATGATATTAAATTTGATATGGGAAGCTATAAGAAACTATGCACAGGTTGTTTTATCCTTTATATTTGAACCGATATTTTGGATAATGTTTTTTATTTTGTTTTTTCAATATAGAAAACTTGAATCTATACAGAAGGATGTATATGGAGTAGTAAAGTATAAGAAGATGGAGATGATGGCATCTTCCCTTCTTGCAGGAATTTTAAGTGGAATGTTTATAAGTATTTTAATAACTGTTTTTGGAATAACCTTCGGAAAGCTTGAGGGAGCAATTTTTATAATAATTTTATCATTATTACTTGTTATGTTATTTGATTCGCATTTTATTTGTTTATCCTATTCAGGTGGAATTGTAAGTTTATTAAGCTTAATTTTAAGTTTTTTAAATTCAAAGGGTATTATAAATATTAGTCAAATTCCAATTTTAAAAAGTTTCCTAAATATTGATATAACAGCAATTTTAATACTTGTAGCACTATTACATCTTGTTGAATCAATATTAATGTATTTTGATGGTGCCAGATTTCCTGTACCTATGTTTTTTAAGAAAAACAATAAAATAGTTGGAGGTTTTGTATTAACAAGGTTTTGGATAATACCTCTTATGATTTTGATTTTATTGTCATTAACTCCTATTAGTGGTGATACTATACCTACACCTGATTGGTGGCCTCTTGTAAGACCAGAAGGAATGCCTAAGGATTTAAGTGATGCAGTATTTTCAATGACACCTTTGTTTGCAATACTTGGATATGGTGACTTTACTATAAGTAGGCTTCCAAAACAAAAGGTAAAGGAATCATCAATAAATTTATTTATGTTTAGTATAACATTATTTGTTTTAGTAATTTTATCAATGAAGATATATATATTTAAATATATTGCAGCATTATTTTCACCAATTTTTCACGAACTACTAATAATAATAAACAGAAAAAAAGAAAAAACATTAGATTCCCTGTGGGAAAACACTTATGATGGAATTAAAATATTAGATGTTGTTCCAAATTCACCAGCAGAACAAATGGGAATTGAAACAGGAGATAAGATAGTTGCAATAAACAATAGAAGAGTTAATACTCTATATGATGCAAAGGTTGTATTAGATGAGGCAGATAGATATCTTTGGATTGATGTTGTAAAGTTAGATGGAAAGGTTAAAAGCCTTGAATACTATAATTATCAAACTGAAATTGGCTCATTAGGTATAATAACCATTCCACAGGATGAAGCATATATTCCTTTAATGGACCTTGATTAGTGCCACCTAAGTGAAGAGTGAATTAATCCATATATTACCATTACACAAGTGAATAAATCAGTATTTTACTTTTAAAAGTACCGTGTGACATTAGTTTTATACTATGTTCATGGTACTTTTTTGTACGAACAATTAACTTTTATTGGAATATTATATTTTAGGGAAACATCAATAAACATTCAGGTTAATTTTAAAGTAAGGAAGTGATTGAATATGTCAATGCCAGTTATTAATCCATCAGAAACTACTCCATGCCAAGCTGTGGTAGATATACTTGAATCGATAGCATTACAAGAGGCAGGGCTTGCTCATATTATTAATGCTGAAGGGGAGAAGATACAAGCAGCACTACAAGCTCAGAATGTTTCAATTGGCGAGTTAATAGAAGTAAACGAATCTGTATTAGATGTGCTAACAAAGGTTATAAAACTTGAGATAGTTTTAGAGCTAAAATTAGAAGAAGTAATTAAACTTTATTGCTGTGACTGCCATGAAAGTTAAGTTAATATTTGGGGCTTTGTAATAATCACATAAGAGATTAAAAAGTTGAGAGGTGAATTCTATGCCTGAATGTCCCAAAAGTGTAACCTTTTTAATACCTCCTAACCAGCCCACAGCAGTCTATACTATTAATTTCGAAGGAGTTACTGTGGAAAATGGAAATTCAAAATGGTGCTATAGCGTATCAGTTACAGGAAATCCAGGACTTAGTAACTGGATACTTGGGGCCTTTGAAATTTGTGAAGAGCTTTTAGAGCAAAAGCTAATATCAGTAACAAGAAATGGCGTTGAGCTTGTAAAAAATGTTCAATACGAAATTGGTAATTTTGTAGGTTTCTATGGAATTAAGTTTGATGTAGGTGTAGAGAAGGAAGAGAGCCCAGTTTTGTACTGCATAACTTTAGAAGGTGTTTATGAGCCGACAACTGTTGATGCAGCAGCAAAGGGAGGTCCTACGCCAACACAGGTAATTAAAGATGCTATATGTGGTCCATCGTGTCAAGTAGTTCCAGAAAAATTACCTGTTGCAGACTTGTTAGAATCAATAGCATTACAAGAAGCAGGACTTGCTCACATTATAAATGCTGAAGGTGAAAAAATACAGAAAGCTTTAGAATTAAAGGATGTTACAATTGAAGATATAATAAAAGTAAATAAATCAGTTTCAAAGGTATTAGGAAAAGTTATTAAACTTGAAATAGTATTAGAGACAAAATTAGAAGAAATAGGAAAGTTAAGCTGTAATGGTTGTTAGAAGGTAGTTTAAAAGCCCTTTGAATGTTATTCATAGGGCTTTTTTAATTTTAATAAAACTATATATTACTTTTTTATATGTAGCATTTTTTATACATAAATAATTATTTGTTATTTAAAATAGTATTTTTTTAAAATAAATGTTAAAATATTATTACAAAACAATAATATACATTAAGGGGATGAGGGGTTTGAGTAGTATTATTCGAGAATATTTTCCAGCATTTACACATCGAAATTATAAACTTTTTTGGAGCGGACAAGTTATTTCGTTGATTGGTACTTGGATGCAGAATGCAGCTTTGAGTTGGCTTGTTTATTCTATGACTCGAGATGGATTTTTATCTGGTTTAATGACAGCAGTCCAATTTATACCCTTATTTGTATTTTCGCTGTTTGCAGGCCTTATAATAGAACGTTATCCAAAAAGAAAGATTTTAATCTTTACACAATTGATGCTTCTTATAATTGCATTCATTTTTTTTGTGCTTATTTATTTTAATTTGTTAACTTATCCAGTTATACTTATATTATTATTTCTTGTTGGTACAGTTCAGGCTCTTGATAATCCAACGCGTCAATCCTTTGTTGTGGAACTTGTAGATGGTAAAAAACATCTTTTAAATGCAATAGCACTAAATTCAGCTGCTTTTAATTCAGCAAGATTAATTGGACCAGCTGTTGCAGGAAAGGTAATGGCAGATTTAGGTGCAAAATGGTGCTTTTTATTAAATGCAGTAAGTTTTATAGCTGTTTTGATAGGTCTTTTTATGATGAAGATGAAGGATATACCGTCAAGGGATAAAATAAAAGATCCAAAAAAGGAAATTAAAGAAGGGTTAAGGTATATAAAGACTAATCCAAAATTATTTTATACAATGATTTCACTTGTAATAATACCGACATTTTGTATGAATTTTAATGTATTAATTCCTATTTACACTAAAGATTATTTAATGATGCAGGAAAAGGCCTATGGAATTCTTTTATCATCAGTGGGTCTTGGTGCTCTGATTGGTGCTATATTTGTAGCAGCAAAGGGAAGCAAGCAAAGGGCTGTATATTTCCAACTTTGCGGTTCTTTAGGACTTTCTGTTTTCCTGATAATTATAGGGTTTATAAAAAGTTATAATTTATCTATTTTTATTTTAATTTTACTTGGGCTTTTTATGATACTGTTTAATACGACTTCAAATAGTATATTACAGTTTAACTCTCCTGATGAGATGAGGGGAAGAATTATGAGTGTGTATTCATTAGTCTTTGGAGGACTAACACCATTAGGTAGTATTTACGCAGGAACTTTGGCAAAATATTTTGGTGCAAATAATGTGTTTATAATAAGTGGTATAATTGGGTTTATAGGATTTTTTATATTATTTACAAGGCGAAGGGAGCTTATTAAATAGAAGTATATTTATTAATGAATGTTTAAATTTAAAGAAGTTGTCTTAAAATATATATTTGATTTGATATTGTTTATATATAATGTTAATGTTAAGGGATGTACTATTTAGTGCATCCCTTCAATATGATAATAAAATTACGATATTATTTACATTGTAAAAATATTATAATATTATTTATGAAATGAATGGTAAAAGAGGTGATTATTGTGCAAAAACTTTTACTTGTTGAAGATGATAAAGCATTATCAATGGGGATAGAATTTACATTAAAGGATGAAGGATATAATGTTTTGACAGCAAATACAGAGGAAGAAGCAAAATATTTATTAGAAAAAGAAAAAATTGACTTGGCAATATTAGATGTTAACCTTCCAGATGGTAGTGGATATGAACTTTGTAAATATATAAAAGGAATTAAAGATATTCCAATTATTTTTTTAACAGTACTTGATGAAGAGGTTAATGTAGTTTTAGGGTTTGAGTATGGTGCTGATGACTATATAACAAAGCCCTTTAGAATAAGAGAGCTTGTTTCAAGAATAAAGGCGGTATTGCGAAGATATTCTAAAGATGTAATATCTGGAAGTAGACTGATAAGCGAAGATATAGAGCTTGATTTAGCAGCTGCTACAGTTAAAAAGAAAGGGAAAGTTATTGGATTAACAGCACAGGAGTATAAATTAATTCTCATATTAATGTCAAATCCTAAAATTGTTATAGACAGAGATAGTATACTTAAGGAACTTATTGGGTGTGATGAAGCCTATTATGATGAAAATACATTATCTGTTTATATAAAAAGAATACGTGAAAAATTAGAGGACAATCCTAAAGAGCCTAAATATATAATAACCAAAAGAGGGCTTGGATATAAGTGGGATGTAGATGTTGTAAAGGGGTAATGATTATGAAAGGATATATAAATAATCCTGAAATTAAAATAAGTATTAGAACATTAGCAGTTATTATGATTTTTTTCACTATGATAAATTGTTTAATTGTAAAACTTGAATTTAATAACAGAAAAAAGGAATATCTATCGATAATGGGAGAAATAGTAGCAAAAGTAAACAAAGAATATCCAGAATTAGAAGATAAAATAGTTCCTATTTTGACTAAGCCAATTTCTATAGAACAAAAAAAAGAGGCATTAGAAATAATGAAACAATATGGGTTGGATGAAAACTTAGAAATAATTTTATTTCCAAATTTGAATAAGAATTATATGTATTTTTTAAAGAAAATTATTTTGTTAAATCTCATTCTTGCAGTAATTTTGATATTATTGAATTATACACAGTATGTTTATTTTTATAAATTAATCAGAAACTTTACAGATGCTTTTAAAAATATTTTAGAGGGTAATTTAGATATTGATTTAGGTGGGTATAAAGAAGGAGATATTTCAAAATTTGCTCAAACATTAAGTCGTATGGTAGAAGTTATGAAGGGAAATTTACAGAGATTAAATAGTGAAAAGGTTATACTGGCAAACACATTTCAAGATATATCGCACCAACTAAAAACGCCTTTATCTACTTTAATATTATACAATGATATCATGTTAACTAAAGATTTATCAAAAGCCGATTTAATCAATTTTTTGGAACAGAGTCAAAAACAGCTAAATAGGATGAGATGGCTTATACTTAATTTATTAAAGTTAGCTAAACTTGATGTAAATGCTATAGAATTTGTTTTGGAAGAGGAGAGTTTAAATGAAACAATAGAAGAAACTATCGATATTTTGAAAGGTAAAACTTTTGAAAAGAATATAGATGTATGTTTTTATAAAGAAAAAAATGTGTTTTTAAGACTTGATAGACTATGGTTACAAGAGGCACTTTTAAACATAATTAAAAATGCAATAGAACATTCTAATCAGAATGAAAAGGTTATTATCTTATTAGAGGATAATTCAATATATACAAGAATTGTAGTTAACAATAAGGGTGATATTATATCTGAGGAGGATTTACCAAACATTTTTAAAAGGTTTTATAAATGTAAAAATTCCAATAAGGATGATACTATAGGTATAGGTTTATCCTTAGCAAAGTCAATTATAGAAAAACACGGGGGATACATTGAGGTAACAAGTAATGAGCAGGAGGGAACTTCATTTATAATTACATTTTTAAAGTACTAATATAGATATCTTACTATATTGTAAGATATCTTTTTTATTTTGTAATGTAATTGAAATGGTATTAAATAGTAAATTCCATTACAATAGTTAATGAAAAGGGATAAGAAGGAGGATTAATTATGGAAATATTAAAGGTTGAAGGTATAAAAAAGATATATGGAGAAGGTGAAAACAGAGTAGAAGCATTGAAAAATATTAATTTTACTATCAATAAAGGGGAATTTGTTGCTATAGTTGGTGCATCAGGTTCGGGAAAAAGTACACTTCTTCATGTTCTTGGAGGATTAGATAGACCAAGTGAGGGAAGGGTTATAGTAGATGGTGAGGATATTTATAAATATAAAGAAGATAAACTTGCCATCTATAGAAGAAGAAAAGTAGGTTTTGTTTTTCAGTTTTTCAATTTGATACCTGTACTTGATGTAGAGGAAAATATATTACTTCCTGCTATGCTTGATAATTCAGATGTTGATAAAAAATATTTAGATGAAATAATAAATCTTTTGGGACTTAATGATAGGAGACATCACTTACCTTCAGAACTTTCAGGGGGACAACAACAAAGGGTATCAATTGCAAGAGCTCTGCTAAATAAACCTTCAATTATATTAGCAGATGAGCCAACAGGAAACCTTGATAGTAAAAATTCACGAGAGGTTATGGAGTTATTGAAGTTAAGTTCAATAAAATATAATCAGACTTTAATTTTGGTTACTCATGATATTAATATTGCATCTTCTGCAGATAGGATTATTAATTTAAAGGATGGAGAAATAGTATCAGACAAATATTTAAGGTGAGGAGGTGGAATATATGATTAAAAGTTATAAAGAAATTACAAATAAGTATTTAATAAAGAATAAAAATAGAACAATTTTAACATTAGTCAGTGTTATACTTTCAGTTGCGTTAATATCATCAGTTGGACTTTTTTTTAAGAGTATGCAGGCAGTTGAAATAGAGAATGTTAAAAATAGTATTGGCTCTTGGCATATTAGGTTTATAAATCCAGATGATATAACAATAACTAAAGTAAAAAGTAATCCAGCAGTTAAAAGAATAGGTTTATATAAGGAAGAACAATTGAAACCTATTGATAAAAATTTATCGTTTAGGAGAATTTTGGTTACAAAGGATTCGTTGGAACTATTGCCATATAAATTAAAAGAAGGTAGATATCCAACCAATAATA
The DNA here is from genome assembly GCA_026418935.1 of Caloramator sp. Taxonomy (GTDB): domain Bacteria; phylum Bacillota; class Clostridia; order Clostridiales; family Caloramatoraceae; genus Thermobrachium. The sequence continues at coordinate 18,930 of JAOAAJ010000093.1, forward strand.
AAGAAGTAGCAGTTGAAGAATGGTTTAAGGATAGAATTAATGAAAATTGCAGAATTAATGAAAAGATAAAAATAGGAAATGAAGAATATAAATTGGTAGGTACTTTGGAAAACGAATTAGGGACACAATTAAATTTTGCTGGTGATGTTATAACAGTTGATGAAATAGGAAGTGAAAGAATACTGCTTGTAGAAATGAAAAATAGCAAAAATATGAAATATTATTTAGAACAATTGAAAAATGTTGGCAAAAACGTAGAAGAAAATAAAAGGTTATTACGAGCATTAGGGGCAAAATTACCACCTGGATATGCTGTTGCTTTAGGTATAATTATTGCTATTGTTGTAATATCATCAATGGCTGTTATTTATAATTCTTTTCAAATAAGTGTAGTAAATAGAGTAAAGGAATTTGGTTTGCTTAGAGCAATTGGTGCAACACCAAAACAAATTAGAAAAATTGTTTTTAGAGAAGCCACAATTATTTCTTTAATAGGTATTCCTATAGGATTATTATGTGGAATAATAGCACTTTATGGAATAGATTTTGTATTTAAAATCATTTCGGAAAATAAATTTAATATTATTGCTCCAACAATTTCAAGGGATATAATTTCATTAAGTACAGTTGTTGGTTTGTTGTCGGTTTATGGTTCTGCATATCTTCCCTCAAGATATGCTTCTAAGGTATCACCTTTAATTGCTATAAGCAGTAGATTTGTAATAAAAAAGGAAAAGATAAAAAGAAGAAAGAGCTTTTTAATGTATAAACTATTTGGATTTGAAGGGCTTATGGCATATAAAAATATAAAAAGAAATAAAAAAAGATATAGAGTAACTGTATTTTCAATTTCATTAAGCATAATGCTTTTTATATTGTTTAACTTTTTAGTTGAGATGTTTTTGGGTATGTATAATGATATGGGAGAATATAAAAATTTACACTTCATCGTTAAGAATAAAAGTGGAAATGAAAAGCTTGTTGTTGATGAAAATATAGTAAATCAAATAAAATCTTTACCTTATATTAGAGATTCTTATATATCCTATGGAAAGTATTTTTTCAATGTTTTAATAGATAAAACAAAAGAGAATGATGATTTAAAGAAGAGGAATAACATTTATAAGGAAGTAGATTTTAATGGTGAGAAAAAAAGTTCAATAGAGACTGTATTGGAAATTTATGACGATAACTGTTTTGAGTGAATAAAAAAGCATTTAAAGGACGGTAAAATAGATAAGAATTTGATGGATAAAGAAAACGGAGTAATTGTTATTGAAAAAAATACATTTGATAATAAAAAAACAAATGGGTGCTATCTAGGAAAAGCTGCTAATCTAAAGGTTGGGGATGTTTTACCTATAGAAGTAAATAATGAATTAAATAAAAATAGTATAAATACTACATTTGATGAAGGTATTAAAAACATTAAAGTGGTTGGGATTGTTGAAAAAAGTATATTTTTAGATTCGGGTTATAATATGTTAAAAATAATAACTAGCAAAAAAGTAGCAGAAAAGCTATTGAAGACAAATATTAAACCCCAAAATGTAATGATTGTTTTAAAAGATATAAATATGCAAAAAGATGCACAAAGGGAAATAGAAAAAGTAATACAACAAAATAAAAATTTATATATAATAAATATTATTGATGAGTTAAAAAATTTTAAATCTGTAATACTTATGCTAAAGATATTGCTTTATGGATTTGTAGTAGTAGTTTCTTTAATTGGTAGTGTTAATATTATAAACACTTTAACTACAAATATTATTGTAAGAAGACGAGAATTTGCATCTCTAAAATCGGTTGGCCAGACACCAAGAGGGCTTAAAAAGATGGTGATATTGGAGGGTATGATATATGGAATTTCTGGACAGTTTTGGGGTACATTATTAGGAGTATTATTATCATATTTTCTGTTTACAAAAATGACAATGACAATAGCACAAACCTTTTTTATACCATATAGGGCTATATTAGTTTCATTCATTATTGTTTTGTTGATTAGTTTTATATCAATACAATTACCTTTAAAGAGGCTTGAGAGGGAAAATTTAATAGAGGTTGTGAGGGAGGATTAGTAAAACAAAGGTTACAAGAATTAGATATTGCTACATTAGAAATAATAGTTGAGGTTATATTTTATATGGAAATTTTATATGATATTAATAAAAAGTATGTGTATTTATTAAAGAATATTTTTAAGTTTATGTAAAGGGAGGCACTAATTGGTACCTCCCTTCATATTATAATTTATTGAAGAATATTATTTGGAGGATTATATGGGCAAAAAATATTTTGCTTCTGCAAATACTTCAGCTGGATTTGTTTCATACTTTGATTATGTACTTAAGGGAAGGGATAAAATATACATCATAAAAGGTGGACCAGGATGTGGAAAGTCAAGTTTTATGCACAAAATAGGTAGTGAACTTGAATTAAAGGGGTTTGATGTAGATTATGTTTATTGTTCGGCAGATATGAATTCATTAGATGGAATAGTAATAAATGATTTAAACATTGCAATTGTTGATGGTACAGCACCTCATGTTATTGACCCTAAATACCCAGGGGCAGTTGAGAGAATATTGAATTTTGGTGACTATTGGGATATAGACTTGATAAGAAAATATAAAAAGCCAATTATCTATTACACAGATAAAATAAATGAGCAATACTCAATATTCTTTTCGCTCTTAAGAGAAGCAAAGGCAATTCACGACGAA
>JAOAAJ010000006.1 GCA_026418935.1 Caloramator sp.
CCCTTCCCCTGTGCAAGTCCATCTGCCTTTATTACAACAGGATATTTAACCTTGTCTAAATACCCTTTAGCTTCTTCAAAATCATCAAAAACCTCATAGGAGGCTGTTTTTACTCCATACCTTTTCATAAATTCCTTTGCATAGGCCTTACTTCCCTCAAGAAGTGCTGCCTTTTTACTTGGACCAAATATTTTAATTCCATTATCCCTAAACCTATCTACAGCACCAAGCATAAGATACTTTTCAGGCCCTACAACTACCAAATCTATTTTTTCATTTTTTGCAAAGTTTATTATATCATCTAAATCCTCAAGTTCTACGTTTTGGCACTTATCCTCCATTAGCGTTCCTACATTACCTGGACATACATATACCTTAGAACATAAAGAGCTCTCTGCAACCTTTTTAGATAATGCATGCTCTCTTCCACCTGAACCTAAAACTAAAACCTTCATAAAATCACCTCAGTGTTTAAAATGTCTTACTCCAGTAAACACCATTGAAATGCCAAACCTATTGCAGGCATCCATGGACTCCTTATCTCTTATTGAACCTCCTGGTTGCATAATTGCCTTTATGCCATACTCCTTTGCCTTTTCTACAACATCCTCAAAGGGGAAGAAGGCATCTGATACAAGGCAAGTAGCTCCTTCTCCTCTCTCTAATGCCTGACAGGCTGCCCATATTCTATTTACCTGCCCTCCTGCAATTCCAACAGCCATTTTATCTTTAACAACTACAATAGCATTAGATTTTACATACTTTACAACCTTCATTCCAAAGAGCATATCCTCCATCTCTTTATCTGTTGGCTTATTATCTGTTACATATCTAAATTCACTTACTAATTTATTATCAACATCCTGAACTAAAATTCCACCATCTACACTTATATACTCTAAATTATCCTTTGGTGTTGATAATGCCTTTATAACCCTTAAGTTCTTCTTCTCCTTTAAAATTAGAAGGGCATCATCATCAAAATCTGGTGCTATAACTATTTCTAAGAATATCTCAATAAGCTTTTCAGCAGTTCTTTTATCAACCCTTCTATTTAGTGCAACAATTCCTCCAAATATTGATATCCTATCGCACTCATAGGCTTTAATGTAAGCATCAAAAACATCCTTTCCAACTGCAACGCCACAAGGGCTATTATGCTTTACTGCACAACAGCAGGGCTCATCAAACTCACAAACAACCTTCCAAGCAATATCCATATCCTTTAGGTTGTTATAGGAAAGCTCCTTTCCATTTAACTGTATAAAGTCCTTTATGGAACCTAATCCTACTGTCTTTGTATAGTAGGCTGCCCTTTGATGTGGGTTTTCACCATACCTTAAATCCATAGATTTCTTATAGGATAAAGTTAAATATTCTGGGAAGTCATCCTCAAGAAGATAGTTTGAAATGGCTGCATCATAGGCAGATGTTAGATTAAATACCTTTCCTGCAAGGTATCTTCTCTTTTCTAATCTAACATCTCCATAGTTTAAAATCTCATCCATAACCATAGAGTAATCCTTTGGATCACATATAGGTACAACATATTTATGATTTTTTGCAGCAGACCTTAGCATTGAAGGACCACCTATGTCTATAAACTCTATCTTTTCATCATCAGTTAAATCTTCCTTTACCTTTTCAAAGAAAGGATATAAATTTACAACAACAAAATCGATATATTCTATTCCTCTTTTCTTTAGCTGTATAGCGTGCTCCTCATTATCCCTTACTGCCAAAAGCCCTGCGTGAACTACAGGGTGAAGTGTCTTTACCCTTCCATCTAATATCTCATCAAATCCTGTAATAGAACTTACCTCAACTACGTCTATTCCCTTTTCCTTTAAATATCTAAAGGTTCCTCCTGTTGAAACTATCTCAACACCTCTATCCTCTAAAAACTTTGCAAACTCATAAATTCCTTCCTTATTATATACACTAATTAACGCCCTCATAAGCCACCTCCAATTTTTTTATAGCCTCTACTATGGCTATATGCTCTTCCCGCTGAACCTTCCTCTTTATATCTTCAATTTTATCCTCATAATCCACAGCTACAGTCCTTTGAAGTATTATTCTTCCTGTATCTACTCCCTCATCAACAAAATGAACCGTACAACCTGTTATTTCTTCTCTATTATCTAAAACCGCTCTATGCACATTATCCCCATACATCCCAACACCTCCAAACTTAGGAAGTAGGGAAGGATGAAGATTAATTATCCTATCCTTATATTCCTTTAATATATCTCCCTTTAGTATTGATAAAAAACCTGCCAAAACTATAAAATCCGCTCTTTTTTTAACTATTTCATAAATCTTGTCTGAAAGATCATCCCTATAGGCTTTTCTATCTAAGATATGCGTCTCTATTCCTCTTTTATTTGCCCTCTCTATGCCATAGCACTCCCTGTCTGCTACTACTAAAACAACCCTTGATTTTATCTCCTTTTTTTCTACAGCATTTAGTATTGCCTCAAGGTTAGTACCACTTCCCGATATTAGGACGGCTATCTTAAACATACCCTTCCACCGCCCTTTACAACTTCACCTATTATATATTCCCTTTTTCCACCTTCTTCTATTGTTTTTACTACATCTTCAGCTTCATTTTTATCCACACAAACCACAAAACCTATTCCCATATTGAAGGTTCTGTACATTTCAATTTCCTCTACTCCTCTTTGCTGAATAATTCTAAATACCTCGGGTATCTCATAGCTATCCTTATACACAGCTGCATCAAAATCTCCCTTAAACATCCTTGGAATATTCTCTAAGAAGCCACCGCCTGTTATGTGGGCCATTCCTTTAACTTCAAATTTATCTAAAAGTGGAAGAACATCCTTTACATAGATATTAGTTGGAGTTAAAAGAACATCTCCTATCCTTTTATCCTTAAATGGTTCCTCAAGATTAGTAAAAATTTTTCTTATCAAAGAGTATCCATTGCTGTGACATCCTGAAGACTCTATTCCAACAAGCAAATCTCCCTCTTTTATACTGCTTCCATCAACTATTCTATCCTTCTCAACAACTCCTACGCAAAATCCTGCAATATCAAACTCTCCATCCCTATAAAATCCCGGCATTTCAGCAGTCTCTCCACCAATTAAACTACATCCTGCCAAAGTACACCCATCCTTTATTCCCTTTATAACATTAAAGGCATCCTCTGCACTTAACTTTCCACAGGCAAAGTAGTCAAGGAAAAATAGAGGTTTTGCACCGTGACATAAAACATCATTTACACACATTGCAACGCAGTCTATACCGATTGTATCTAATTTTTTCATATCTATTGCAATCTTTAATTTAGTTCCAACACCATCACAACCTGACACTAAAACAGGGTTTTTATAATTTTTAATCTCAAATAGAGCACCAAATCCTCCAACACCCTCAAGAACGCCATCTGTGTAGGTTTCCTTAACCATTCCCTTTAGCATTGAAACAAATCTGTTACCTTCATCTATATTTACACCAGCATCACAGTATCTCATATCACTCTTTCCTTTCAAACATAAATTTATCTGCCTCATATGGGGCTGAAACAGGATAAATACCATTAAAGCAGCCTAAACAGAAACTCTTTGCCTCAAGTGCATCTAAAAGTCCCTGCATACTTAAAAATCCAATGCTGTCTGCCCCAAGTTCTCTTCCTATTTCCTCCTCACTTAAGTTTGAACCTATAAGCTGACTTCTTCTTGGTGTATCTATACCAAAGTAGCAGGGGTATTTTACAATAGGAGATGCAATCCTTACGTGGACCTCCTTTGCACCATTTTTTCTTAAAAGTTCAATTAACTTCTTCATTGTTGTTCCACGCACTATAGAGTCGTCCACCAACACTATCCTTTTGCCATATATATTAACCTTTAAAGGATTTAACTTCATAGAAACAGCAGCTTCTCTTAGCTCTTGAGTTGGTGCAATGAAGGTTCGTCCTACATACTTATTCTTAACAAAGCCTATTCCATAAGGAATTGAAGAGGCCTTTGCATATCCTACTGCCGAGTGGGTTCCTGAGTCTGGAACACCAACTACCATATCTGCTTGACAGGGTTTTTCTTTAAAGAGGTTTTCTCCAGCATTAACCCTTGAAAGATAAACATTTATTCCATCTATTGTACTATCTGGCCTTGCAAAGTATATATACTCAAAGGAACAGGTCTTAAGGGATGTTCTCTCTATCATCTTGTAGCTTCTAAGTCCCTCTTTGTCTATTGCAACTATTTCACCGGGTTCTACATCCCTGTAAAACTCACCACCTACTGCATCTATTCCACAGCTCTCTGAAGATAAAATATAATCATCTCCAAGCCTTCCGATGCAAAGAGGTCTTATACCATTTGGATCTCTTACTGCAATTAGCCTATCTTCGGTTAGAAGAAGAATAGCATAGGAACCCTTTACTGCCTGAATTGCATCAAAGCAGGCCCTTTCTATTCCCTTTTTATAGCCCCTTGCAATTAGGTTTAATACAACCTCAGAATCAATAGATGTTTGAAATATACATCCTGCCTCCTCTAAAAGCTCCCTTATAATATCTGCATTTACTAAATTCCCATTATGGGCAATTGAAATGCTTCCAAGCTTATATTTACTTAAAAGGGGCTGTGCATTTTGAATATTAGAATCACCTGTTGTTGAATACCTAACGTGACCTATTGCAGAGCATCCTACCATCTTGTCTAAATCTTCTCTTTTTAGTGCATCACCAACAAGTCCCATCCCCTTTTTTAAATGTACTGCCTCACCATCTGAATATGCTATCCCTGCACTCTCCTGTCCTCTGTGCTGAAGTGCATAAAGTCCATAGTAAACTATCTCCCCAACATTCTTTTTTTCCTTTGAGTATATTCCAAATACTCCACACTCTTCTTTAAACTTATCTAATCCATAATGCATGGAAGTTCCTCCTTCCAAACCCTCTTTAAATCAAGAACATTTTTATCTATAACTTTTCTACCATTTATATTAACTTCAATGTTTTTATCCTTTGTCTCTCCAATAACCGTTGCAAAAACTCCATATCTTTTAAATTCAGTCTCTATTTCATCTGCATATTCCTTTTTTGCTGATAAAATAAACCTTCCTTGGCTTTCAGAGAATAGGAATATATCCTCCCTTAAATCTGTATTTATATCTACCTCAACCCCTATTTCATTTTTAAAGGCACACTCACAAAGTGCTACAATCATTCCACCCTCTGATATGTCGTGGGCACTTTTTACTAACCCTCTGTTTATAAGATTGATAAGGCATTCTATAGTATTTTTTTCAACCTCAGGAAAACATCTTGGAGCACTTCCTAAAACCTTACCGTGTACCGTCTTTAAATATTCACTTCCACCTATTTCATTTAAGGTTTCACCTACTAAAATTACTGCATCGCCTGATTCTTTAAAATCAATTGTGCAAGCTTTATTTTTATCCTCTAATAATCCAACCATTCCTATTGTTGGGGTTGGATATATTCTTGTTTTGTTTGATTCGTTATAAAAGCTTACATTACCACTTACAACTGGTGTGTTTAAAACCCTACTTGCTTCAGTTATACCTAAAATAGCCTGCCTAAATGTATA
>JAOAAJ010000011.1 GCA_026418935.1 Caloramator sp.
GCATCCACATCTGCAAACTTTTTAAAAAGAACAGCTTTACCCTCCATAACAGGAAGTGATGCAAGAGGACCTATATCACCAAGTCCCAAAACTGCAGTTCCATCTGAAACTACAGCAATAGTGTTCCATTTTCTTGTATATGTATATACAAGCTCAGGGTTTTTATGTATTTCGATACATGGTTGTGCAACACCCGGTGTGTATGCAAGGGATAAATCCTGTGCATTATTAACTTCAACCCTTGATATAACTTCTATTTTACCTCTCTTTTCTTCATGAAACTTCAGTGCTTCATCATAAATACTCATTTTATCACCCCGTTTTTTTTAATATCAAGAATATTATAACATAAATAATTTCCATTGTAGTTATAAATGAAAAAAAGTAAAATATACATATGAAAGGGGAGAGAATATGGATTTTTGTAGTTTGTACAGTGGAAGTAGTGGAAATTCAATATATGTTGGGAATGAGAGAACAAAATTGTTAGTTGATGCTGGTTTAAGTGGCAAGAAAATTCAAGAGGGGCTTTTAGATATAGGCGTTAAACCCAATGAAATAAATGCAATATTAATAACCCATGAACATGATGACCATATTAAAGCAGCAGGAATACTATCAAGAAGGTTTAATATACCTATTTATGCAAATGCTGAAACATGGAGTGCGATGGAGTCTCAAATAGGAGAAGTAAAAGAGGAAAATATAAAGGTTTTTAATAACTACAATCCTTTTGAGATAGGTGATATAACAGTTATACCCTTTAAAATACCCCACGATGCATCAAATCCCTGTGGATACAGTTTTATAGAGAAGAATAAGAAGATTTCAATTGCAACAGATATTGGACATGCAAGCAAGGAAGTAAAGGATAACATAAAGGATTCGGATTTGATACTTCTTGAGTCTAACCACGATGTTGAAATGTTAAAGGTAGGACCATATCCATACTATTTAAAGAGAAGAGTTTTAAGTGATGTAGGACATTTATCAAATGAGGATTGCGGAAGAACAATTGTGGATATACTAAATAGTAGAATAAAAAGGATAATATTAGGTCACTTAAGTAAAACTAATAACTATCCAGAACTTGCGTATAGAACTGTTCTATCTATTTTACAATCTAATGGAATTAGGGACGGGGTAGATATTGATTTAGATATAGCTCATAGGGATAGGGTAGGCAAATATTATTCTATATAAGAGGTGAGGGTATGGATTATTATGGCAGAAGAAGGCCTTCTGCATTTGGCTACTTCTTATCGGCATTTCTTGGGGCAGTAATAGGAGGATTTTTGCTCTTAACCTTTGCACCTGAGGCACTTTTTCAAAGGTTTCAGGTTAAAGAGCCAGAGAAGGTTGAGGTTAAGAAGGAAGTTGTGTATGAAACAGTAAGTACTGATGTTACAAAGGCAGCAGAGGAGGTTATTCCATCAGTTGTGGGGATAAAGACAACAAAGATACAGAGAAGCTTTTTTCAAAATAAAAGGGTACAGGGAGTAGGAAGTGGAATTATAATAGACAATGAAGGGTATATTCTTACAAACAATCACGTTGCAGGTTATTCGTCTTCTAACATTGTGGTATCCCTCTATGATGGTAGAGAGACAAATGGGAGAGTTGTATGGGCAGATGAAGTTTTAGACCTTGCTATTGTTAAAATAGATGAAGGAAACTTAAATATTGCAAGGCTTGGAGATTCAAAGAGTGTAAAAATAGGTGAACCTGTTATTGCAATAGGAAATCCTCTTGGGCTTACATTTCAAAGGACTGTTACAGCGGGAATAATAAGTGCAATAAATAGAACAATTGAGATTTCCGAGGGAGTTTTTATGGAGGATTTAATACAAACAGATGCCTCAATAAATCCTGGAAACAGTGGAGGGCCTTTGGTTAATACCAAAGGAGAAGTTATAGGTATAAATACTGTAAAGGTTACCACTGCAGAGGGAATAGGTTTTGCAGTTCCAATAAATATAATAAAGCCTATTATAAGTTCAATAAAGACTACAGGAAAGTTTGAAACACCTTCCCTTGGAATAAAGGGATTTGATAAGAACCTTGCAGGGTATTTTGATTTTAAGATAGAAAAAGGTATATATGTTTATGATGTATTAAGGGCAAGCCCAGCGGCAAGGGCAGGAATTAAAGAGGGAGATGTTATAGTCTCTATAAACGGTAAGGAAGTAAATACAATGATGGAGCTTAAGGAAGAAATGTATAAAGTAGGTGTTGGAGGAACTTTAACTATTACAATTAAAACGCCTGTTGGAACAACAAAAAATGTTGAAGTAAAATTATAGGCCTAAATAGGCCTATTTTTATAATTTATGGTAAGTTATAATTAGTATTAAAAAGTAATCCTTATATAACCAGCGACAGAAGTTGCCCACTTAGTGGGTAATGAATGTCGCTTTATTTGATGTAATGTGACATATGAGAAAGGAGAGTATAAATGAATATTACAATAATATCTGTTGGTAAATTAAAAGAAAAATATTTAAAAGAAGGAATAAATGAATACTTAAAGAGACTTTCAAAGTATGCAAAGATAGATATTGTTGAAGTTCCAGACGAAAAGGCACCAGAGAACCTTTCAAAGAAGGAGGAGGATATGGTTAAGGAAAGAGAAGGACAAGGTATATTAAAGTACATAAAGGATAATATGTATGTTGTAGTGCTTGATATAAAGGGGAAACAGCTCTCATCTGAGGAGCTTGCAGACTTTTTAAGCCAAAGGGCTCTTTTAGGTGAAAGTAATATTGCCTTTGTAATAGGTGGTTCCCTTGGACTTTCACAATCTGTTTTAAATAGGGCAAACTATAAGCTATCCTTCTCAAAGATGACCTTTCCACACCAACTTATGAGGCTAATTCTTCTTGAGCAAATTTATAGGGGATTTAGGATTATAAACGGTGAACCGTACCATAAGTGACGAGGATTTTTTATATTAATTAATTTGAAATTAGTTAACACAATGAAATAAATAAAAAAGTAGTGGAATTTTAATAATAAATTTGATAAAATAATTGTCTGGTTAGAAAGGAGAATGTTTTTTATGAAACCATTAATTAAGTGGCCTGGTGGCAAGGCAAGAGAGTTTAAATATATTGAAAAGATAATACCTAAATTTGATGTTTATATTGAACCATTTTTTGGAGGAGGAGCAATCTTTTTTGAACTTATGCCTAAGTGTGCCAAAATAAATGATATTTCATTTAATCTTATGCAATTTTATAAATACATTAAGGAAAATAATGCAAAATTTAAACAAGCAATGTATAGATATGTTGATAACTGGGAAGCGATGAATAAATATTTAGATTCTATTTATCCTGATCTTTATTCGTTATACATCAAATATAGGAAAGAGGATCTAGGAGATAAAGTAATTAATGAAGTTGCAGCGACAGTTGACGATAAAGCAAATGACGTACATGAAATATATGTTAATAAAAATATACAAGATATTTTATTAAAGTCAAAAGAATATATAAATAAAATATTTGATGCTAATTTTCTGGTAGATGTAGAAGCTTTTTTAAATGAATTAGAAAAAAATCTATATGAAAAATTCAAGAGAACAAAACAACTTGAATATAAGAATGGTAAACTTTCAGATTTTGATTTAAAAAACAATATAGAATCAGCATTAAGAAGTGGTTTTTATATGCATTTTAGAAATATATATAATGATATTCATCTGCATAGAGGAATATCATTATATTTAACAGATGAAGAGAAGATTGCTAATTTTTATTTTATTAGAGAGTTTTGTTATGGATCGATGTTTAGGTATAATTCAAGAGGAGAATTCAACATACCTTACGGAGGTATATCTTATAATTCGAAAAATTTTAGAAAAAAAGTAGATAGTATATTTGATGAAACAACATTAAATCTATTTAAGCAAACAGATATTTATAATAAAGATTTTGAAGAATTCTTAAATTCAATTGAAGTTGATGAAAATTGTTTTATGTTTGTAGATCCTCCATATGATACTGATTTTTCGGATTATGAAGGCAGACCATTTGACAAAAGTGATCAAGAAAGACTTGCAAAATTGTTGTGTTCTACGAAAGCAAAATTTGTTTTGGTAATAAAAAATACAGATTTTATATTTGATTTATATAGTAATAAAGAAAATATAAGTATACTTGCTTTTGATAAGCAATATGCTTATAATGTTAGAAGTAGAAATGAAAGAAATACGGAACATCTTATAATAACGAATTTGGTTATATAATTTAAAACAACTTATGCTAGTAAATAACTAGCATAAGTTGTTTTGATTATTACAGCAAAAAAGAAGTTTGAATATTTTTAAGTCTGTTTTTAGCAGCTTGAAAATAGGCTTCATTTATTTCTATTCCAATAAATTTTCTATTTAATTCTAAAGCAGCAACACCTGTAGAACCTACGCCCATAAAAGGATCAAATACAGTGTCATTTTCATTAGAAGCTATTTTTATTATGTGTTTTAGTATTTTAACAGGTTTTTGAGCTGGATGCATGGGGTTTTTTATTCTTTCCCTTCCCATGCATATAGGACTTTCAATAAAATTGTGCATTTCTTTTTGTGAAAGAAAATTCCAAGTATGACCTTTATTCCACATACATATAATAAGTTCACAACTATTTAAAAAACCATTTTTAAATATTTTAGGAGTAGGATTAGTTTTGTGCCAGACCATAAATTGAAATGTATCAAATTCGTTATTAAATGCATCATGCCAATCACCAAGTTGATTATAGCTTGTAAAAACAAAAATATTCCCTGTTGGTTTTAGAATTCTTTTAAAATCATTTATCAGTAGGTGCGGAGAAAATTCTACCAAATCCCATTCAGCTATGTCGTTGTTTATTTTTTTTCTTTGAGGCAAGTTAATATTACCTGTAGAATATTTAGCAATATTATATGGGGGATCGGTTAATATTAAATCAATTGAATTATCTGGAATATTTTTGATATATTCAAACATATCTGCATTTACCAAAGTAATAGTAGGTGGCATTATGATCTCCTCTGTATTTTCTTATTTTAAACAATCTTTTATCATAGTTTTTAATCTTTTGTTCAAATCAATTTCTTTCATAGCATCACCATATATTTTGCAAAAATCAGTAAATTTTATACCTTCAGGAAGAATTTTTTCCCAAAACTTACTACCGATTAAAAACATATCTGGGTAAGATAGATATTGTTTAACAGCTCCAGTCCAAGTAGTTCCTTCACCAGTTTTATGATATATTGTTGCAAAATAAAGTTTAGCATTTGGAACATTTAAGGCTACATAAAGAGTCAACATTTTTTTTACATTGCCAGGAGCATTACTGCTATCTAAATCTCCACCAGCCTTAATTTCAACTATATTCCAATTATCACCATCAAAAAAAACTAAATCAGCAGGTTTTGTTTGTATAGTATTACTTTTGATTTTTGATAATTGTAATAATTCTTTTATAGTTTCTTGATTAGTAGTACTTTCTTTTCTTTTTTTGCCTTTTCCACTAGCCATATGATGAGTTATAAATTTTTGAATTTCACTTTGTACTACTTCATCTTCAAACTTTATATTTGAAATAATGACTTGTTCTCTCCCAGTAACTTGTATATCATTAGTTGGTAAACCATGAGGATTTACAAGCAAAGGGACGTTTTTTTCTCCAAATTTTAATGAAGCTATTCTTCTTGCACATTCTTGAATAGCATTACCGCTTTTTGATTCAAAACTACTAACAAATACCATATGTGCAGTCATTTCGGGATCGAGTTCGCTCAATAAGAAGTTATGAGTTTTCTTTTTGTAATTGATTTTAAAATCATTTTCTATATTTATTACAAGTTTAGTAAATTCATCTTTTATAATTTGTTTAATCTCATTTTTAATATTCATATTTGCATTTCCTCCTATAAATAATTTATAAGGTTCAATTTGAAGAGCTGAAGCAATTTTTTCTATGTTTTGTAAAGAAATATTTCGTTTCCCCCTTTCGATATCACTTATATAACTTTTGTGCAATCCTGTCAATTTACTTAGATCGTCTTGAGAGAGACCTCTTTTTTCTCTTAATATTTTGGTATTAATTGCAAGTAGATCAAATATACTATTTTTCATATCTTAATTTTAAACTAAATTAACTTATAAGTCAACGTAAATATTGTAATAAACCATAAAATATTGATATATAATAATTTTGATATCATAATTTTATTTGAACCTATTTATATTTAAAAAGATTTAATATTTGAGCAGAAAGGAGGGATTATTATGTTAAAGTTAATAACAGAACAGGATTTAATTTTACCAGCTCTTGTTTTATTGGAACGAAATGGAAAATTAACTACTACACAATTAATTGATCAACTTGAGAAATGGCTAGAACCTCAGGGAAAAGACTTAGATATTTTAAAAGATAGAAACGATACAAAATTTTCTCAGAAAGTTAGAAATTTAAAGTCACATGATACTTTAACTAAAAAAGGATATGCTACATATGATTCAAGGACAGGGTTGTATGAAATAACAGAAGTAGGTAAAAAATATATAGAACAAAAAATAAATGAGTTAATAAAGTCATCAATAAAATAATATTTTAATGGATAGGGATGAACACCTATCCATTTATTTTGAATTAAATTAATTTATAAATATATATTATAACCTTGATAAAAAACTAAAGGGAGGAATAAGCCATGTTTCTAACATCAATGATATTTCCAATAACAAACCAAAAACAGTATGAAAAAACCTTTTCAAAATTCACATCATACCTAAAAGATGAACTCAACTTAAATCTTAATAATGAAGACATAAAAGAAATGTTTCAAGAACTTATTGAAGAAGGATACATAGAAACAGCCGAAGGTTACATATACCTAAAAGAAAATGAAGAAACATTTGAAGATTTTGCAAAGGAAGAGATAGAAGAAATGTTAGATAATCCTTACGAAGTAACTAACCTCTTTGATACAGATGACATAGTTGAAATGTGGGTAAATGAAAAATCAAAAGAAGAAGCAGTTGAAATCTACCTAAGACATAATACAATCTTTGATGCATTAAATTTATCTAAGCCTAAACTAGCCTTTTATGATGAAGAAATAGGTAAAGTAATGATAGCAAGATATAATTAAAAACAAGATGAAGTTAAGTGCAAAATAAAATTAATTGATTAATGAATGAGGTGGAAATAATGAAGGTAATAGAAAGCTATAAAGACATAATAAAATTAAGAAAAGAAGGATATGATAAAAATATTCTAAAAGTAATTGAAGATAAGATAAAGGAACTCTATATTAATATAACAGGAGATGAAACATTAATTGAATTAAAAGAATTAAACTTAGATGAAGTTGGATTAATGGTCTTAATGGAAGATATAGAAGATAAAATAAATATTGAAGAAATATTAGTTGAAGAATTAATTGCAACATATCCAGAATATATAAATAAAATAAAGCTAAAAGATAATAAAGTAATATATGAAGCATCAATTTTGTGTAACAATGAATATGGAATACAAATATTCATACCCAATAAAATAGTAATGGAAGATCAAGAAATTCAAAACTGGATAGATGAAAATAAATAAACTCCTATGTCTTAAGTTGTAAAAAGGCATAGGAGTTTAAATTTTTAATAGGATGGTGATATTCAAATGGAACTATCAAAGGTAAATAAATTAAGGAATATACTTAATAACTACCATGTAAATACACTTGAAGAATATAACTTAAATTGGTATATAGAGGATATATTTGAAGAACTAATAGAATGTGCATTAAACAGAAAAGCTGATGTTGTTATTGAAGAAATTTCAGATGGAAAATATAACGTTCATGTTTTCATAGATGAAAATACAGTTAAAACAATTTATGTAAAAGCAAGTGATACTAAAAATGAAATAATTAAAAAAATAATAAGCTTAATGTAAGAACTCAAGGTATAAGGGGGGAAAATATAATGTCAAATTCAAAGAAAAGAGTAAGCATAATTGAAATAAAAGCTGTAAGAGAAAGAACTGTACTTTACGATGTAAGAAAGGTTAACTGTCCAGAAGATGCAGTAAGTCTTGTAAAAGATTTTTTAGAAGATAGCGACAGAGAAAAACTTATGCTTTGCTGTTTAGATACTAAAAATCAACCAACAAGTCTTTCAACAGTAAGCATAGGAAGCTTAAACTCAAGCATAGTCCATCCAAGAGAAGTCTTCAAAGCTGCAATTCTTTCAAATGCCGCATCAATCATACTCTTTCATAATCACCCATCAGGAGATCCAAAAGAAAGTGAAGAAGATATAAACATAACAAAAAGAATAAAAGAGGCAGGAAACATTCTAGGAATAAACTTACTTGACCATATAATTATCGGAGATGGAACATTTACATCATTAAAGGAGAAGGGAGTAATTTAAAATGAATAAAGATAAATTAAAGAACACCTACATTACAATTGGGATAAAGCAAACTATTCCAAATGATCTGCAAATGCTTCTTTTGGATCTTTACAATAGCCTTGAAGGTGAAAAAGATTACCTTCAAGTATATAACTTAAATAAAGAAATACAGGATGATAAATTGTTTCAAAGAATAATACATAAACAAGAAACACCAAAATACAATGTTGAATACATACTAGAATATAATAATGCAGTTGATGCAAAGGTCTTCTTAATTGAAGAAGGGGAATATCTTGTGATGATGCTTGCAGATGAATACTAATCATTCCCTAAAAATAAACCCAAGAGAAAAAAATTAATCCCTAATAAAATAGGGAATAAAAAAATCAAAATCAAAAAGAAAAAAACAAACTGAACCCTAAAACCCTAGAAAAGAAAACTAAGTAATAAAATAAATTAATGTAAAATGGAGGATTAAAATGACAGAGATAATGGAGTTGATAATAAAAATAATAATCATAATAATAACAAAAGGAGAAAGTGCTATAAGTGCAGTAAGTCAAGTAGCAAAATCAAGTGGAGTTCCATTTGCTGTACTTTGGAACTTACTAGATGATAAATACAAATAGGCGATGAGCCTATTTTTTTGCTTAAGATAAGCTACAATTCTAAATAATTCTGTTAGAATTGATATTAATATTAAACTTGAATCTAAAAATAAAAAATAATTAGATAAAAAAATAGGGAAAATAGGGATAAAAATAACAGAACATAGAAAAATCAATAAAAGAATAAATCCCTAATAGTTGTAAAATTAAAGGGAAAATAAATAAAAGAATAGGGAATAAAATTGGGGATAATACTTCAAGGAGGAAGATTAAGTGGAAAATAAATATAAAAAAAGAGAAGTGTACAGATTAGCGAAGGAAATAGTTAATAAACAAGAAATAAAATTTTATCAAGACAAACAATGTAGAGATAAATTAAAGCATATAGTTGATTATATATATAATAGAAAAGAAAAAATAGATGGAGAAATGCTTAATAAATCATATGTAGAAATAATTGAACCTATTGTTAATAATAATGAAAGATACAATATAATAACAACAATAATACTTGCAGGGATATTAGCAACAACAATTGAAAATGAATATATTAAGAGGGATAAATGGAATGAAAATATAAATCAAGAATTAGAAGATGAATTCATTGAGAAATTAGAAGAAAACATATTCAAAATAATAAATAAAATACAAACAGACAATAACTATAGTGAAATGAAGAAAGATGTTGAAGAAATATTACAAAATGAGAAATGGCTAATATACTATACAAACATAATGTCAATGTTTATAAATATAATGATTGAAAAGGATAACAAAATAAATACGATAGTAGAAAAACAGATAAATACAAATATGGCTAAATTAATTCTGTTACTTTCAAGTAAAGAAAATAAAAAAAAGGAACAAATAAAAACTGAATTGAAGAAAATATTAAATGAAATAGAATGCCAAATAAAAATAGATAAACAAGTAAAAGAAGATGTTGATGAAATAATTGAAATGATGCTCAGCTATGTTGAAACAATAAAAAGAGAAAACAAAGATGTTAGATTGAATGAAATTAAAGAATTGAAAAAATACAAAAAGAAAGATGTAATTGATATGACAACTGAAATAACAAATATGATTTGTGAAGAAGCCACTTACTATAAAATACTAAAAAGAGTAATTCAATTAATTGATGAATTAATGAAATGTATAGAAGTAAAAGATAATGATAAAGTAATACATCAACAATTGACTGAAGTAATAAATGTAGTTGAATATAACAGATTACAGTACTTAATGCTAGTAATATTAATGTCTTTGTATATAAATAACTCAATACTAAAAGATATAGAAAATAGGAAGCAGATAAAAATAGATGAATATAATAAATTACAAGTAGATATAAGCAATATAATAGATGAAATTAATAAAAAAGAAAATTTAACAACAATAGAAAATAATATGGTCTATAAACTTAAAAACTTAATAATTGATTCAGTAAATGAGTATATAATTAAGAATGAAGATATTGAAATAACAAATACAATATTGAATATAAAGGATAACATATACAAATTGAATAGAGAAAGTAAATTAAAAATACTAAACATGTTAACCAAAATAAATGGTAAGGAGTAAAAAATTACCTTACCATTTTTGTTTTTTTTGACTGGAATTGAGGAAAACGAAAAAACAAAAATTTTGATTAAAATTAAATCGTGATTAAGAAAGGAGGAATTGACATGCATAAATTAATATCGATGAAAAAGAATGACAAAGCCATTTATCCAGAAATTGTAACTAACAATCATGAAGTTTTTAAGTTTGATAGTGAAAAACGTGAATTTATAAAAATTGCTAACTATATTGGGATTGAAAAAATATATAAAAATATCGACGACAACAGTATTTTATTCAAATTAGTTTATAAATATAGAAACAATTTCCATGAAATGCTGGTTAAAAGAGATATTTTTACTAAACCAAATTTAATAAAATTATCAGAATATGGCGTGGATGTAAATGATTCAAATGTATTTATGATACAAAAACATCTAAGAAATTGTGAAGAAATTGCAGAAATTGAATTAATTCATAAAGACATAGGATGGCATGAATATGAAAACAATAGAGTATTCAAAGCCAACCAAATAATATCCCCTTATGATCTAAAAAGTTCTTACGTTGGGGAACTGGATATAATTCCAAATGGTGAATTAAATAAATGGCTAAATATGATAAGAGACGAAGTTTTAGGTAATGTGGCACTTGAAACAATTTTAGCCATAGGATTTTCTTCAGCATTAGTTAATATTTTAAAAGAAAAAATTGATAATGAAAACATTGTATGCCATATATATGGTGACAGTAGTTGTGGAAAGACAACATCTGCAATGTTAGCTGTTTCCATTTGGGGGAACCCTGATATAAAGAGCAAAGGATTATTGCTCTCATGGCATTCTACAGCAAACGCACTCATAAAACTATGTGAAGGAAACAAAGGGATGGTAATTGCAATCGATGAATCGTCTGCGGCCAGTTTAAAAGAATTTTCGGATATTATTTACACTCTAGCAACTGGAAAAAACAAACAACGTTTAAATGCGGATTCAGAATTAAGGAAAATAAATTCATGGTCAACTACGATAATCTCAACAGGAGAAAATTCGTTATTAGAAAACTCGAATAAAAATACTGGTTTGAGAACACGTTTAATTGAAATTTCAATAAATTGTTGGACATCATCAGCAGAAAATGCTGAAAGAATTAAGGAAATAGTTTTAAAAAATTATGGAGTAGCTGGGATATATTTTGTTGAAAAGCTAATTAATGTATCTGAAGAAACATTGGTTCAAAGATTTGAAGTAATTTTAGATAATGTAAAAAATAAGATATATACAAAAATTGAAAATAAAAAATTTAATATATATGAAAGAATAAGTAAAAAAATAGCTGTAATAATTTTAGCTGCTGAATTTATGAAAGAATTCTTTGATTTAGAAATTAATATAGATAAAATTAATGAATTTTTAATAGAAAATATTTCTATATTCAATATAGAGAATTCTGTAGAATTAGAAGAAAAAGCATTGGATGATCTATTAAACTACATTACTACGAATAATCATATGTTTGAAAAAAATATAGCAACAGGAATTGGAAATCAATATGAAGATATTCATGTGTTTGGAAAATGTTTGGGGAAAATATGGGAAAATGACAACTATACAGAAATAGCAATAATTCAGACAGAGTTTAAAAATGTTTTGAAAGAACTAGGATATACAGAACCTCAAGTTATATTAAAGAAATTAAAATCAAAGGGAATTTTAAGACATGATAAAGGGATGTTAACTACAAAGAGAAAAATAAGAGAAAATTCAGTACGAGTTTATTGTTTTATTTTAGAGAAAAATACTATAGAAAATAGAAAGAAAAAGCAAAAAATATTCAATAAAACTGAAAATATTTTACCAAGTCAACTAGATTATACTAGAGAGTTAGAACTTCCTGATGATTATGATGTGGATTTTTAAAATGGGAGGTATAGTATGTTAAACGAATATGAACTTTCTTTTTATGATCAAATTTTAGATATTATAAGTGAAATGATAAATGTTTATATTAAAACAAATAATCCACAAGGTGAGTATAACAAAGTATCCGAAACAAATTAAAATTTAAGCATATATTATATATTTGGCTATAAATAATGCAGAAAGGAGGAATGTTAAATGGAAGAAATACATGTTGCTATATATGCTAGAGTTTCAACTGCTGAACAGGCTGAGGAAGGGTATAGTATCGATTCACAAATATTGACTGTAAAAAAGAAAGTTGAATCAGAGGGGAAAAATGTTGTAAAAGAATATATCGACAGAGGGGTAAGTGGTAAATCGATGAAAAATCGATTTGCCCTTCAACAAATGCTTGAGGATGCAAAAAAGAAGATGTTTGATGAGGTGTGGGTTTGGAAGACAAATAGACTTGCAAGAAATCAACTTGACCTTCTTAAAATTGTTAATGAGCTAGAAATGAATAATGTAGGATTTAAAAGTTGCTCAGAAAGCTTTGACACTACAACTCCATCAGGGAAATTACTTTTACATGTTCTTGCGTCAATAGGTGAATTTGAAAGAGAAACAATTGTTGAGAATGTAAAAATGGGTATGAAACAAAGAGCAAGAACAGGTAAATGGAATGGTGGACAAGTTTTAGGTTATATGTCAGTAAAAGAAGAAAATGGGAATAAAACTAGGTTAATGGTAGTAGAAAGGGAAGCTGAAACTGTAAAAAGAATATTTGAACTGTATGCTCAAGGTAAAGGGCTTAAGGCTGTAACTAATCAGATTAACAAAGAAGGGCATAAAACTAAAAAAGGCAATCTTTTTTCAACATCAGCGGTTAAAGAAATATTAATGAATCCAATTTACATTGGCAAGATAAGATTTAATTTAAGAGAAGATTGGGCAAGAAAAAGAAGAAAAGGGATAAATAAAGACCCTATCATAGTTGACGGTGAACATGAGCCAATAATAAGTATGGAACTGTGGAATAAGGTACAGGAACTTTATCATAAAAAATCATGTAAACCCAATAGAACCTTCGATAGCGAGTATATCTTAACAGGATTAATGAAATGTCCTGAATGTGGATCATCAATGGTTGCAGGAAGAACTAAAAATAAGTTAAAAGACGGAACCTATAAAATTACAAGATACTATGTTTGTGGGGCATGGAGAAATAAAGGAACAGCTGCTTGTCATTCAAATTCAGTTAGAGCAGATTACGCAGAAGAGTATGTGATTAATAGATTACAGGAACTTGTAAATAATGAAAAGGTGCTAAAGGATATTGTAAAAAATCTAAATAAGGAAAGGAAAGAAGCAATTAAACCTCTTGAAAAAGAACTAGAAGGTATAAATAAAAAAACAGATGAGTTAATAAAAAGAAAGGATAAACTATTTGAAGCCTTTGAAGAAGGGCTAATAGGAAAAGATGACTTTAAAAATAGGTTAAATGTAATACAAAATGAAATGGATCAATTAAGTAAAAGGAAAGATGAATTGGAGATTGAACTTAGAAACAACAATTCAGTTAACATTCCTTATGAATTGGTAAAGAAGGTACTTGAGAACTTTAATGAAGTAATGAAACAAGCAACACCACAACAGAAGAAAACATTACTTCATGTAATGATAAATAAGATAATAGTAACAGATAGGAAAAGAATAGATGGTATTGAAATACATTATAACGAAGGTGTAAAAAAAATACTCTTTAATGAAGGGGAATTACCTCCAGATGGTGGAGGTAGTTCCCCTATTTATTTTAAATTGATAGCCTAAAAAAGATACTTAAAAATTGTTAGAGCTTATAAAGTCTAAGACAAGAGAAGAAAAAATCTACGATTGTATTGTTACGGTGAACCGTATCATAAGTGATATAGATTTTTGTGTATAAATTTAAATTTTTATTGGAGATATATTACTTGTAACTTATTAGTTAAAAAAGGAGAGAACATAATCTATCCTTTTTTTAGTTTTATAATAAATGCTGGAGTAAATTTTGAATCAACTTAATAGAAATTGTTTGTATATAAAAAATAAAAGCTTATATTAATTTTTAAACTCATACCCATCCTGTAAAAATCTATTGCATTTTATATCGGTTATATATATTTTAATTAAATTAAAAATTGGAAGTAGGTACAAATAAACTGCATAGGGCATAAAGCCTGTACTACTAACCTTCATAGCAGTGGTTGGAACAAAGGCAGCTATGTTCCAAGGTATTAGTGCAGCTAAAACAACAGCAGTATTTTCAATATCTAATGCAATTTGATAGTTATCTACCTCGTTGTTTTCGTAGCTTTTATTCATAAGATGTTGAGTTAGTATGATAGAAATAGACTGATTACATCCAAAAGCTGCAGTTAGGATGCTTGTTATAGTTGTATATATAAAGAGAGAGTATCTGCTATTGGCCTTTAGCAATATATCTTCTATTGATTTAAACATATTTGTTCCGCTAAATATACCAGATAGGGCACAGGATATGAATACAACTAAAGCGGCTTTCCACATTGAAACAACGCCTCCACCCTTTAAAATAAAGTTTAGAGGATTAGAAGGAGTAAGTTTAAAACCTAATATTAAAAATGTTAGGACGTTTTTTATACTATATTTTTGAAGAAAAACAGCAATAGATGAGGCTGTTAGTATGCTTATAAACATCGATAGTTTTACATCCACCTTAAATAAGGATAAAATCAGTATTATTATAGCAGGAATTAAAACTATTATATTTATTTTATAGGTTTCAAGTATTTGCATATTTAAGTTATTTTGTATAAAACTTATTGGCTTTTGTAGAGATAAAATGAAGTATATAGCAATACTTAGTA
>JAOAAJ010000079.1 GCA_026418935.1 Caloramator sp.
ATGCAAAGAAAGATAGGGTTTATTCAGCTATAAGAAAGGTTCCACCAAATGGTGGGACCTTATGTTTTTTACAAATTTTTGTTATTGATCAGAGTAAACTAAATAATTCCTATGTTACACTAAAATCTACTCTTCCATTGTAAAATATATAGGAAATATTGACATTTTGTAGTAATGTAGTATAATTATACTTGTTTAGTAATAGTAAACAAAAAGTTTAATATAATAGTAAAGGGTGGAAAAATGAAAATAGGTGAAAAAATTAAAGAATTAAGAATCAAAAATGGATTAACACAGGAGGAACTTGCTGACAGGTGTGAGTTATCAAAGGGCTTTATATCTCAACTTGAAAGGGATTTAACCTCCCCTTCAATTGCAACTTTGATGGACATATTAGAATGTCTTGGAACAAATATAAAGGACTTCTTTAATGACGATAACGATGAAAAGGTGGTATTTAAAAAGGATGATGTTTTTGAAAAGGAAAATGAAGAACTAAAAAATATAATCAGTTGGATTGTTCCAAATGCTCAAAAAAATATTATGGAACCTATTATTATCACTCTTGATGAAGGAGGTTCCTCAGAGGTTGACACACCCCACGATGGAGAAGAATTTGGTTATGTCTTAAGTGGGTCTATAACTCTATTCATAGGGAGCAAAAAATATAAGCTCAAAAAAGGAGAATGCTTCTACTTTAAACCAAACTCCAATCACTATATAAAAAATAACAGTAAAACAAAGTCACAAGTATTATGGATTTCAAGTCCACCTACTTTTTAATGAAGGGAGGATATAAATTGTCAGAAAAGATACTTGAACTAAACAATATAACTAAAGTTTATGAAGACAATACCGTAATTAAAAATTTAAACCTTTATGTAAGAAAAAATGAGTTTATAACTCTATTAGGGCCAAGTGGATGTGGTAAAACAACTACCTTAAGATTAATCGGGGGATTTGAAAGCCCAACAAGTGGAAAAATATATTTTGAGGGAAAGGATATAACAAATCTTCCACCCTATCAAAGAAAAGTAAATACAGTATTCCAAAAATATGCATTATTTCCACACTTAAATGTTTTTGAAAATATAGCCTTTGGGCTTAGAATAAAAAAGGTAAATGAAAATGAAATAAAAAAGAGAGTTAAAAATATGCTATCACTTGTAAACCTTGAAGGTTTTGAAAGTAGAGAGATATCCTCCCTAAGTGGTGGACAACAGCAAAGAGTTGCAATTGCAAGGGCCCTTGTAAATGAACCAGATGTATTACTTTTGGATGAACCATTAGGTGCCCTTGATTTAAAACTTAGAAAAGAGATGCAGACAGAACTTAAAAAAATGCAACAGTCCCTTGGAATTACATTTATTTTTGTAACCCACGACCAAGAGGAAGCCTTAACTATGTCTGATACAGTTGTTGTAATGAATGAAGGAGTTATTCAGCAGATAGGCCGTCCTGAAGACATCTACAATGAACCTAAAAACGCCTTTGTTGCTGACTTTATTGGTGAGAGCAATATTATAGATGGAATTATGATAGAGGACTTCCTTGTAGAAATATTTGGGGTAAAATTTAAGTGTGTTGATAAAGGGTTTGATAAAAATGAAACTGTTGATGTTGTTATAAGGCCTGAGGACATTACTCTTTCCCGTGAAAACAACGGAAAAATAGAAGGGTATGTGGAAAACGTTATATTC
This sequence comes from Caloramator sp., assembly GCA_026418935.1. Lineage (GTDB taxonomy): Bacteria > Bacillota > Clostridia > Clostridiales > Caloramatoraceae > Thermobrachium. Next base: position 1,701 of record JAOAAJ010000079.1, read on the forward strand.
AAGGGAGTACATTATGAAATGACAGTAAATACTAAAAATTATACTTTTAAAATACACAGCACCAAGATGGAACCTAAGGGAACAAAGGTTTACCTTGATGTTGAACCAGATAATATACATATAATGAAAAAGGTGAGGTAAGATGAAGAGGAAAAATTATGCTTACCCCTATGTTTTCTGGATGACAATTTTTGTTGTACTCCCACTATTTCTTGTATTAGTTTATAGTCTAACCTTTAAAAATGGTTTAAAAGCCGGTATTACTCTATCAAATTTCACAAGATTTTTTGAGCCAATCTATTTAAATGTATTACTTCGCTCAATTAACCTTGCATTGATTAGTACCATTATTTGTCTATTATTAGGCTACCCAATTGCGTATATAATTTCAAGAACAAACATAAAACACAGAAATACACTAATTCTTTTGTTTTTAATTCCTATGTGGATGAATTTTCTACTAAGAACCTATGCGTGGATGACACTACTTGAGAAGAACGGTTTAATAAATAAGCTCTTAACATCCTTAGGTTTAAGCCCTTTAAATATAATGTATACAAACGGTGCAGTAGTTTTAGGTATGGTATACAACTTCCTACCCTTTATGGTTCTTCCAATCTATACAGTACTTATTAAGATAGATAAGAGCCTGATTGAGGCTGCTAATGACCTTGGTGCAAATAAGTTTAAAACCTTTTTAAAAGTTACACTTCCACTAAGCCTACCTGGTGTAATATCTGGCATTACGATGGTTTTTATGCCATCCGTTACAACCTTTGTAATCTCAAGGCTACTTGGTGGAGGTCAATTTACCTTGATAGGTAATTTAATCGAACAGCAGTTTATTAACGTCGGAGACTGGAACTTTGGTTCTGCAATCTCAATTGTAATGATGCTTATTATATTAATCTCTATGTCTATTATGAATAGATTTGACAAGGATAAGGAGGGGGTAAATCTATGGTAAATAAAATACTAAAAAGAGTATATACTGCCCTTATATACATCTTTCTTTATGCCCCCATTGTAATACTAATTGTATTTTCCTTTAATGAATCAAAATCAAGAGGAAGCTTTACAGGATTTACGTTAAAGTGGTACTCAATGCTCTTTAATGATAGGCAAATTATGCGTTCTATGTACTACACACTACTTGTTGCAGTTATTGCATCTTGTGTTTCAACCTTTTTAGGAACACTTGCTGCAATAGGAATACACAATATGAATAAAAGACAAAAGAAGATACTTTTAAATATAACCTACCTTCCTGTTTTAAACCCTGATATAGTTACTGCAATATCTTTAATGGTTTTATTTATTGCACTAAATTTAAAATTAGGTCTTTTTACGATGATTATATCTCACATAACCTTTTGTCTTCCCTATGTAGTTTTATCGGTACTGCCTAAACTAAAACAGTTAAACCCAAATACCTATGAAGCTGCCCTCGACCTTGGTGCAACACCCTCATATGCATTAAGGAAGGTCATAATACCAGAGATTATGCCTGGAATAATAAGCGGTGCCCTCCTCTCCTTTACACTATCCGTTGATGATTTTGTAATTAGCTTTTTTACAACAGGAAGCGGGGTTTCAAACCTATCTATAACTATTTATTCAATGGCAAGACGTGGAATAAAACCAGAAATAAATGCTCTATCTACTCTACTCTTTTTAACTGTTTTAATACTTCTACTTCTTATAAATAAAATAACAAATAAAGAATCAAAGGAGATGAGTTTAATTGAAAAGACTAAATAAATTTATAGCAATCCTTCTAATAGTAATTGCTATGCTTCCTATTGTTTCTTGTTCTAAAGAAGGAAAAGTTACACTTAATGTATATAACTGGGGAGACTACATTGATGAATCAGTAATACAGGAGTTTGAAAATAAGTATGGAATCAAGGTTAACTATGAAACCTTTGCTACAAATGAAGATATGTACGTTAAAATAAAATCAGGCGGTACTGCCTATGATGTGGCTATACCATCTGAATATATGATTTCAAAAATGATAAAGGAAGGTATGCTACAAAAAATTGATTTTTCAAACGTTCCAAACTATAAGTATATCGATGAAAAGTTTAAAGGACTTGAATATGACCCAAATAATGAATACTCAGTTCCATATATGTGGGGTGTTGTAGGAATTGTTTATAATAAAAAGATGGTATCTGAACCTGTTGATAGCTGGGATATACTCTGGAATGAAAAATATAAAAAACAAATACTTATGCTTGACAGCCAAAGAGAGTCAATTGGAGTAGCACTTCAAAAGCTTGGATACTCACTAAACACAACTGATAAGGACAAATTGGAGCAGGCAAAGCAGGAACTAATTAAACAAAAACCTCTTGTACTTGCCTACGTTGGAGATGAAATAAAGGATAAAATGATATCTGGTGAAGCTGCTCTTGCTGTAGCTTGGGCAGGGGATGCTGTATTTATGAAACAACAAAATCCAGATTTAGAATTTGCAGTTCCAAAGGAAGGTAGCAACCTTTTTGTAGACTGTATGGTAATTCCAAAGACATCTAAGCATAAGAAGGAAGCTGAAATGTTTATAAACTTTATGTGTGAAACTGAAATTGCAAAGAAAAACACAGAATATATAGGTTACTCTACTCCCCATAAGGAAGCATATAAACTTCTTGATGAAGAAACAAAAAATGATAAAACTGCATATCCTGATGAAGCTGTTTTAAAAAGATGTGAAGTTTATAAGGATTTGTCAGATATGCTTAAGGAATACGATAGAATATGGACAGAGGTAAAGGCAGCCCACTAAAGTGCCACCCAAGTGAAATGTGACATTAACATTTTTTTGGTAATGTCACATTTCTTTTTTACATTATTTGGTTCAATTCACTTTTCACCTGGGTGGCACTTTTTTACCAGCTTCCTGATGAGCCGCCTCCTCCAGATGAGCCGCCTCCAAAACCTCCAAAGCCGCCACCTGAGGAACCACCACCACCGAAAAATCCTCCGCCTCCGTAGCCGCCCCTTGGTCCTCTTCTATTGTTAGAGCTGGCCAAAATATAAAAAAGTGTCCTCAATATTGTCCATTTAAAGAACATTCCATCTATACCTAATAATATGAATATAAAAAGCATTATATAAAGCTCTTTTCCTATCTGTGTTGTTTTTACACTTCTAATTGGTTCTATATTTTTATCTAACGATTGAAGCTGAACACCATATTCTCTTGCAACTTCATTACAAAGTGCTTGATAACCAAGAAGTATCCCTTTAGAATAGTCTCCCTGCTTAAAATAAGGAATTATATACTCATCTCTAATTCTTCCTGTTTTACCATCAGGAAGTGCTCCCTCAAGTCCATATCCAACTTCAATTCTCATCTTTCTGTCTTTAACTGCAACTAAAAGAAGTACTCCATTATCTTCTCCCTTTTGTCCTATACCCCAGCTTCTAAAGAGTATATTTGCATATTCCTCTATACTTAACCCCTCAGTTGAATCTATTGTTACAACCGTTACTTCAGCACCTGTTTTTGAATTAAGCTCACTCCCAATTTGAAGAATTTTATCCCGTGAATTTTCGTCTATCACATTTGCAAAATCATTGAAGTATTTATATTCTGTTGGCTGCAAAAACTTAGGTTCAGCAAGAACTATTATGCTAAAAAATAGTAGAATTACTAAACTTAAGGGGAGGATTTTTTTCTTCATAAAATCCCCCCCTAAAACTTAACTTCTGGTGGGTTTTGAGCATTTGGATTTGCTTCAAAGTATTGCATTTCATTAAATCCAAATAATCTTGCCATAATTACTGTTGGGAACCTTTTTATTTTAATATTATATTCCTTAACAGCAGCATTATAGTCACGTCTTGCAACAGCTATTCTATTTTCAGTTCCAGCAAGCTCATCCATAAGCTGTCTAAAGTTTGCATCTGATTTTAGATTAGGATAGTTTTCAACAACAACCAAAAGCCTTGAAAGTGCACTGTTTAGTTCATTGTTTGCTGCAGCCTGTTCCTGTGGAGTTCTTGCTCCTGCAAGCTTTGCCCTTGCATCTGTTACAGATTGTATAACTTCCCTTTCTTGTTTTGCATATCCCTTTACTGTTTCAACTAAATTTGGTATTAAATCAGCTCTTCTTTGAAGTTGATTTTGTATTTGACTATAGGATTCCTTTGTTTTTTGTTCTAATGATACAAGCCCATTATAGCTTCCTACACCCCAAAGTACTACTAAAACTAATAATGCTATTGCTATAATCTTACTATTTATCTTTCCCATATAATTACCTCCCTTAAAATGTATTTGTTATAGTATTACATATTTTTTTGATTAATTCAAACTCTATTTTTGCTAATTTATTAATTAAACAACCTCTTAAAACTATTTAAAAGAAAATTTATGGATATATATATTCATCCTTTGGTTTTTCAATTGATTTCACTCTTTTTGCAGTAATTACTGGTATAATCTCTCCATTATATATCCCCTTTTTTATACCTCCCTCAACTCTAACCCACTCATTTTCCTTTACATCATATTCTCCTTCTACCATCAAACCTATTATTTGTGCATCTGCCACACAGCAGGTTATAAGCATCCTTGCAACAACAAACTGATTTTTACTAAAGCTTCTATCTCTAAATACAAATCCATCTATTTTTATTTCTCTTCCCTCATATTTATCTATATTTCTATGAAGCTCATCCATTACGTCTAAATAATTTTTATTATTAACCTCTATTTTTCCATCCTTTATTGTTCCACCTGTTTGTCTAAATGGTATTGTAAAGTTTGCCTCTTTATTTTGGGCTATATTTTGTGATGCATTTTCAAACTCATAGGTACCTACAACAAAAATAAAAATTAAAAACATAAAATATGGCAATACCCTTATTTTGTGATGGTGATGATGTTCTTCTTTAAAGAGTTTAAAAGCTTCAAATAAAAACAAGATAAATAACATCAAAGAAGCAAATATGCTATAGACATAAAGCCTTGGATGAAGAAAATAAAATATCTTTCCTGTAAAATTTAAAATGGTTATTATAATAAAGAGCAAAAACAATATTCCCGCCCATAAAATATTCTCAACCCTCATATACTCACCTCAACAATATTGATGTGTTTATAAATGTTCCTGCTAAAATACATATTAAAAATATTAGAAGGATAAGTTCAACTGCAAACCTCCTTTTAAAGGATGAAAACAATATTAGTGTATTTTTAATGTCTATCATAGGACCAAGAATCAAAAATGTAACAATGGAGCCTACTGTAAACTGAGGTATAAAGGTTCTTGCAATAAATGCATCTGCTTCAGAACAAAGAGATATTACATAGGCAAAAATACTCATAGCGACAACCGATAAAAGGCTATCTGTTGAATAGTTTGAAATAACAAAGCGTACATTTGAAGTCTGCATTACTGCAGAAATAAAGGCACCAAAAATCAAAAACTTTCCTATATCCAAAAACTCGTGGCTTGTATGGTCTAAAATTTCATAAAGCCTCGAACTATGTTGGTGAATATGACAGCAGGATACGTGGTGGTGTTCTTCTGAATTTTTCAAGACGTTTCCATTTCCCTCAAGATACCAAAGTAAAAGCCCTATTGAAACAGATATTAAAACACCAAAACCCACACGAAATGCAACCATATATTTTATGTCATAAAAGGCATTGTATGTAGATAGTATTACAACAGGATTTATAATAGGGCAAGATAACATAAATGTTATTGCAACATAGCTTGGAACTCCTTTTTTGATAAGCCTTCTAACTACAGGTATTATTCCACATTCACATATGGGAATAAAAAGACCAAGCAAAGATGCTGTAAATATTGCAACTATTTTATTTTTAGGTATTAACCTTTTGATTGTTACATCGGATACGAAAACCTGAATTATTGCAGATATAAAGGAACCTAAAAGTATAAATGGAATTGCCTCAAGTATTATGCCTATGAATACTGCTGAAAAGGAATTTAAAAATTCTACATTTAATCTTATAACCCTAAATCCAAATAAATTTAATGTAATTAATAGGATAATTAAAAAAAATAAAAACTTTAATAGACTATGCCTTGAGTCATTCAGATGTTCCATAATACTCCTCCCTAAAATTTTTATAGCTTTATAGAACAGAGCAACTACGCTGTTTCTATAAATTTACATATTAAATTATATTAAATATGACTATTTAAATATACATTGATATTTAATGTTGCAAAGAATTTGCATTTAATACTATTTATATAATTGTTAATAATAAGATTAAGTTATTTTTTAGGAGTTGATGCTGTGAAAAATAAAATTTTATCTATGCTATCATTTATTCTTACAGGACTTATTTTATATACTTTGTCAAATATACAGCTAACCTATAATGCTGCTATAGATGATTCATCAAGAGTTAAAACAGTATATCTAACCTTTGATGATGGCCCAAGTTTTAAAATAACAAATCAAATATTAGATATATTAAATGAAAAAGAGGTTAAGGCAACCTTCTTTTTAATTGGAAATAAAGTTGAAGATAGAAGTGAAATAGTAAAAAGAATATATAAAGAAGGCCACTCTATAGGACTTCATTCCTATACACATAAAATGAAACAAATATATAAAAGTGAAGATACCTTTATTGAGGAAATGAAAAAAACAGAAGATGCTATATATAATATCATTGGCATTAGGCCAAAGATAATAAGATTTCCTGGTGGAAGCATTGGGCACCTTGATGAAGATTTCCACAAAAAATTAAATGACTTAGGATATAAGGTGTTTGATTGGAATGCAAGAATATCAGATGGATATGTACCAAGCAAGGCACCAGATGTTTTGTATAAAGAAGCTATTAAGACAAGCCAAAAATGGAATACTGTGTTTCTTCTTATGCACTGTAGTGAAACAGACAAAAACACTGTAAAGGCACTACCAAAGATAATAGACTATTTCAAGGAGAAGGGGTATATGTTTGAAACTATTAATGAAAACACACCTGAATATTATTTTAGGTATAAAAAAAGGTAAGCCTATTGCTTACCTTGCTACAAACTGTTTTAATTCTTGTATAAAATTGTATGCCTCTACACCTTTTATAACATCGGGCTTTATTGCATTTAAACCAGCCTCTATCTTTGCATTTTCATACACTAACCTATCATTTTCTGCTTTATTTACTTTTGTTTGATGTTCAAGAGCCCTTAAAATTTGAGTATTTTCATCTACTTGAGCCTTTATATATTTTACATCAACTTTTAAAGCCGCTACTTCAGACTCTATATTATCTATTCTTTTTTCTATTTTTTCTATTCTTCCCTCTAAATTATCCATTCTTAATTCTAACTTATCCATTCTTTGGTTTAAATTAGAAATATCCTCACGAACCGGCTGTAATTCCTCTCTTATTACCACTCGTAGTGCATCTATAATTGCTGCATCCATTTATATCACTCCCTTCAAATAATATTATATAGCAAACATAAATAATAATAAAGTTGAATAAGTTGGATTTTATATTTTAAAATTCAATTCTTTATTTGAATTTTTTGAATATTTCACATTTCACTTGGGTGGCACTATTGCCATCTTAATGCCTTAGGGAAGTAGTTTTTCAAAACCCTCTTTGCAACTTTTCCAAAACTTAGGGAGTAACCATCAACATTTATAAGATACCATCCGTCCTCTAAATCAACGTTTAATGTATATCCTTCTATATACTTTCTTATTTCATCTGAATCCCTTGTAAAGTTTATATTTCTATATACTTCATCCATCTTTAGGGTTGCTGCAAGTGCATAATCTGGCTCAAATCTGTTTTTCTTAAACTCCCCAAGAAGTATTCCTGGACGCAATACATTTAAATCCTTTAAATCAAAGCAATCCTCTGGAACATAGTACAGCCTATCTCCTCTTAATAACAGTCTTTCATCATCAAAATCAAACTTTAATGTACTCTTTACAAAACTTTTGAAATCATCTATGTCCCTTTTACCTATATTGCTCTTTAGCATTTTGGGTTCTTCGCTATATCCATCAAGCTTTCTTAAAAGGGCAAGGAAATGACCTTCTCCCTTTAATCTATGGGGCATAAGCCTTGCAACCTTTTTTAGCTCAAGGTTATTAAATACTTCATAAAATCCCTCTCTAAATCCATACTTCTTTTCTATGTTAACAAGTTCAAAATTCTTGTTTTCCTTTAAAAACTCATCTATTATAAACTCATTTTCCTCAATTGAGAATGTACAGGTTGAATATACCATAAGCCCACCAGGCTTTAGCATATTAGCAGCAGACCTTAAAATTGGCCTTTGCATCTCTTGATAGTTTAAAACATTTTCAACACTCCAATAATTTAAGGCATCCTTATCCTTTTTAAACATTCCCTCTCCTGAACAGGGAGCATCTACTATAACCTTATCAAAATATCCCGTAAATACCCTCTCTAATTCCTCTGGAGAGTTATTTGTAACAACTGCATTTTTTATTCCCATTCTTTCAACATTTTGAACAAGTATTTGAGCTCTTTTAAGTTTAATCTCATTTGAAACAAGAAGTCCTTCTCCCTGAAGATAGGATGCAGCCTGTGTTGATTTTCCTCCTGGAGATGCACAAAGATCTAAAACCTTCTCACCCTTATTAATTTGAACTTGAGGTGCAACGGACATTGCACTTGGTTCCTGCACATAAAAAAGCCCTGCAGCGTGATAGGGGTCCTTTCCTGGTTTTTCTTCCTCTATGTAAAACCCCCTCTCCTCCCAAGGCACTCTGTCTAATATTTTATATGGAGATAATTTTAAAAAGTCATCAACACTAATCTTTAAGGTGTTTACTCTAATTCCCTGATATCTATCTCCTTCATAGCTCTTTAAAAAATCATCAAATTCATCCTTTAAAAGCTCCTTCATTCTATCTAAAAACTTCTCTGGTAGCCTCATAATACTCCTCCAACAACAAAGTTTTATAGATATATATTTTAACATTTATGAGGCTATATTACAAGAAATACTAAAACCCAATATAAATCTTAGGCGACATCAAAAGAAGAAGTGAGAAAAGTAAAATAATGAGGGCAATATATATTTTTCTTCTCATAATCCCAACCCCTAATTAGTTTTCAATTTAATTGTATAGTATTTTGTTTTTAAATTAGTAAATAATTGGTTACAAAAACAAAAAGAAAAAGTGGCAAAATGCCACTTTATCTTAAAGTAAACTTTTTAATCATTACAGGAATTGAAGGAGTATTATTTCCAAAATATTTATCAATGTCTTGAGTAATATTGTATTCAATTCCTTTATATTTTACTTTTAGTGCAGTTACTCTATAAGTAACTTCTTTTTCTTTAACATTTTCACCTGTTATTCTCAATCTGAATCTATCACTTATACTTTGAGTTGAGCCATTATAAATAAATTTATTCTCTTGTATATCCTTTGTAACTTCAACTCCTCCATCAGTTATTGGAGTTACAATTAGCTCTACCCTTGCATTAGAATCCATATTAAATAGCTGTTTATTAGTTATATCAATATTTACAGTAACAAAAGTATTATTTGGTATAAGATTTCTATTAACCTCAATATTATTGAAATTTACATAGTTATAAAAATCTCTTGGTTTTATTTCAATGCTTTCTACACGACAACTATTTGTATAATCATACTTTGACCCTTCTACTAATTTCTCACTACTAATTATTGCATCATTTAAGTTTACAACTCCCGTATCAATGGATTTAAATTTCACGTTTATTGTTAATGGTGATGGTGTTCCTTTTTTATTCTCAAAAACTATATCACTTAAATTAACAGTTAATTTACCATTAACATATTGATAATTAACTATTTTATTTCCATCCACATAAACTTCTTCAACCTGAAGTTGCGGTGAGATAGTTTGTTCAAATTTAAAATTAGTATATACTGTAGACTTAGTTATAGATTTATAAATCTGATTAAATAAATTCTGTAAATCATCAGCGTTATTTATTATTTCAGAAATTCCAGCATCTATTTTTTTTATTTCATCAAAGAATAAAGCATCTATATCTCCGGCTTCAGTATTTAAAGCTATAAAATGTACTTTATACTTTGATTTTAACTCACTTACCTTATTTTTTGTTATATTTTTAGTTGTATCATTCGGTTGCGATCCTGGGCCTGAATATTTTCCATAAACATCTATAGTCTCACCATATTTAGTTTTATAAGATTCCTTAGCAGTACCTTCAACATAAAATGTCGGCATTCCATCTGTTAAAACAATTATATGCTTTTCTACATCCCTATTGTCACTGTCTAAATGTTTTTCTGCTATCAAAAGTCCTTCATGAATATTTGTTCCACCGTTTCCATACATTCTATCAACTCGTTGAATTAGATAGTTCTTATTGTTTGTAACATTAATACTTAGTAAAGAATCATTTGGATTGTTAACTCTCGTATCAAAATCAACAACTGCAACCTTATCATCTTTAATATTTAGTATACTTTCATCATAAATTTTATTTATTAGATTTTTAGCAGCTAATGTGGTTTTATACATTTTTGTATTGAAATATTCTTGGTTATCATAAGATTGGTAATAATACCTATAATAAAAATCTGATGCTTCTCGATTTTTATAATAGTCTTTTATATTTTGAGAATCAGTAAAATAAACCTTACTATAAACATCCCCTGTTATCTTACTATATTTGTATTCTCTAATTAAATATTTATATATATGATTTGTATATAAACCATTAGTAATTTTTCCTTCAAAATTAATTTCATTAACATATCTATAAGTATTTTTTAGCTGCATTGAACCAGATGTATCCACAACTAATACAATATCAACTGGTTTTCTGTCAACATTTATTTCTCCCTGTGGTGTAAGTTTGTATTCAACTTCTAATGGTTCATCTAAATACAAAAAACTACTTCCATTGTCTATTCTTTTATTTTTTATATTTGCCTCAATATTAATGCTTGTTGGATCTATAATCAATGAACTTAATGGAGCACTGCTAAGTCTATTAAACAACTTTACTTCATTAGTTAAAGTTTCTTCAACTATATCCTTTATCTTATCATTTCCTTTATTGTAATTATACTTTAATTGAGCTATACCAAACTTATCAATCTTACCTGTGGATTTGGCCTTTAACTTAATTACAAATTCAATTTTTCCTCTTGGATTAAAATTTAAATTATTACCTTTTAATGTATTACCAGTTATACTCCATTTATCATCTGGCAAAGTTGATACTTCAAAATTACTTGGTATAGTATAAGTTATATCTATATTGGATATATTTTCACCATTTCCAGAAATATTATAGCTAAACTGTAGTTCAACCTCTTGCCCTACTTTTATTAATTCACTATTTGTTAATACTTTTGCAGTAAATTCCTTTACTTCTGATGCTTTTGTAATTCTAATTAATCCAACTCCTAAAGTTACTGCCAAAATTAAAACTAAAGCAATTATTCTTTTCTTCAAGGTTTTCACCTCCAAAGCCTTCAGGGCTATTTTATAACAACTTGTCTCTTAGATTTAATTAAAATATTCGTCTTTGCCTTCTCTTCAAGTCCTGCATATATTTCCTGCTCATAGTAATCATCTGCAGTTATACCCTTTGCAGTAAACCTATAGAATTTTTGGCAGTCTTCCTTTTCGTCATCACTATAATAATTTAATAACTTTTTTGAATTTTCTTTATTTGCTTCTATTGTAATATTTTTCCCTTTAACAATCAAGTCTCCCATTGAAATAATTGTACCAAATATTTTTGTCTCTCCACTGCTATTTAATGTTATATTCCCATTACTATATAAAAGGACATCATATCCATCATAATTTTTTAGATCTTGTATTTCAATATCACCATCTTGTATTAATATATATGTTTTATTACCTATTATTTCTATCTTTTTATCGGGAAAACTATTTAAAAAATCTAAATCTAAATAATCTAAAAATGAATTCGAGTCTAATTCTTTGTCTTTAAAGTATATTTTTTTCAATATCTCATCCTTCTTTTTTCTTGATTCATCCTTTGCTGCATCTTCTCTTAAACCATCTTCTTGTTTAAGTTCAGTTAGCTTTGATTTTATAGTATTTAAATCATTAAATGATTCTATATTTCCACTACCTAATTTATATATTTTGTTATTAGCTGTTAAAAAATATGGAAAGTAGCTTTCTGATATTTTTGTTTCATTAAATTCTATGCTATTTCCAAAGTCATATTGATAATCAAAATTTTCATTATTTAATTTTGAATAATAAAGGTAATCTAATACAAAACCCAATGATTTACTAATAGGAGCATTTAAGATTGGTTCAAACAAGTTTATTTTGAAATTTGTATTATCTTTAAGATAATAATCATTATAAAATGTTTTAGGATATATATTATCTTCATTATCATTATTAAGAATCTTATAATTATAAATTATAAAGTTTGGATTTATTGCAGTTGTCTCTAATGTTTTAAATGGATTATTTCCCTTAACAAGTTCATCAACAAAGGCAACTCCAAATAAAATCACTCTTCCACCTATTCTAAGTTTTGAAGTAGTATCATTTATAACAATAGAAGATGAACTGTTATAATTAGTATTATTATTTGCTTCCTCATATGATATAAGTTCATTATCGATATTAATTTCACTATTCTTTGCATATAAAGATACATTATCTGCAATATATGCATTATTAACTTTAATGTTAGAACCTCCTGCTTTTTCATCTGTTATAATTGAGTGGCACCAAACATCTCCACCCTGTCCATTTTGATTCTGTTTAACTTCTATTTTAGAATTTGGAGTTACTGTTCTAACAAATCCACTTATGAAATTTTTGCTTTCATCAACATATCCTGAATAAATATTACCTTCGACTATCAAATTCCCACTTGAAGTATCCATACTCGCTATATTGGTTGGATTTTCACTTACCTTATTTGATTTTAAGTTTTGTATAGCATCAGAATCAATACCTACTAAAACTCCTCCATAGTTTTCATAGGATTTATTTTCTTCTATTCTATTACCTGTTCCCTTTGCATATATATCTCCCTTTATAGTTAATGTACTATTTCCGTTCGCAATAATTATATTCCTTCCTGAAATCAATGCATAATCAAAAAGTCCATTATATCCTCTTCTTATTTTTTTATTTTCAGTTGCAAAAGCCTTCTCTCTAAAAGGATTAAACTCAAACGTTGTTACCATATATCTTTGAACATCGCTATTTTTAAGCTTAATTTTTACTAACAATGTTTCTAATGGATATCTGCTTTTTAAATATGAAGTCAAATTATTTTTTGATATATTCTTAAATATTCTTTTATATTCATCACTATCTTCTTCTAAATCTCTAACAATTTTAAAATCCACTTCAAAATCAGAATTAACTAAAATATTTTTAATGTTATTCTTCCAATCTTTCCAAGTACCATTTATTGTAAAACTATTTTCACCTAATTTTACTTGTTTATTTATAGAATAACTACTGTTATTGTTAAAAAATTCATCCAAATACTCCACATATTTCTCTCTAAATATATTTCTAATTTCTGTCTCATAATTGTCTTTATTTTTATCATTTAAAAAGTTTTCGTATATCGTTTTTATTTCAGGATTATCTAAGTTAGGTGCACCTGAAGGGGTATAACAATAACTATTTGCATAACCTCTTGCCTCATCTGCTACTGCATCTAAAAAATAAAGTATTTTTTCGGTTGATGAATCTGCATAATAATATGCTTGATTTTTTTGATAAAAGCTGCTGCTCTGCTTTAAAGAAGCCAATGTCATTTGCATAGCTGCAATACTAATAGTAAATAATACAGCTAACATTAAAATAACATAAATCATCGCAGAACCCTTTTTACTCTTCATACACATCACTCTCATTTTTGTATTTTTGAAAACTCATATACTTTTTCATCTAATGGGTTATTTAAATCATTTTCTTTAAATATTGATACTTTTACATATTCTACATTTTGATTTTTATTTAATTGTACATCTTCCTTTGAAATAAACTCTACATTAGGATACACAGATGCCACCTTAACATTATCTCCATTTGGTTTATTTTTAAAATTAACTGTTAAAATTCTATCTATTAAATTATTACTATTATATACACCATCTATTAAAAAATTAACATTATAATCTGTATTATTTGCATCAATTAAAAGCTTTCCAGAAGGATTTAATACTATTTCACTAAATCTCTCTTCAGGTAAATTATTGAATTTGTTGTCATTTTCTTCCCTTATTTTATTTATTTTTATTTCGTATTTAAAAGAATTACTATTCTCCAATGTTATTTTGATAAATGCCATATTTTTAACCTTTTCTCTATTTTCAGGTTTTTTCTCTTTTTCTAATTGACTTGCTGCTATTTTACTATCTTTTTTCCACAACTGCAGTTCATTTCCTTCAACTTTTAATACTAAATCGTAATTACTATAATCTATGCCCTTCATTTGGTATTCTGTTTGATCTACCTTCTTAAATCTTATTTTATAATCAGAATTCATATATTTAATTTCTTTTGAATCACTATTTTCTAATTTTACATCCCCATTCAAATAACTTTCATATGCATAGTTAAATATATTTACTAATTCTAACTTTTCTTTAGAGGATTTATTACCTCTTATTGCAGTATTTATCATTCCCGAAACAGGAACTATTAAGATAGCAAATATAGCAAATGCAACCAAAAGTTCAATTAGCGTATATCCCTTCACCTTCTTCATAACATCATCTCTTTTCAACAAAAATATTGTTGCCTGTTGCTGTTATGTTAAGCCTTGGTTTATTCTTATCATCATTAAAAACATAAACCATTACCTTTTTATTTGTTTCATTTTTTACATTTAAAAGAACTACATTTTTATCGTCTTGATATTTCCTTTCTGTTGAATAAACATATATTATTATATTTTCTGAATTAGTTTTAAATTCCTTAAACCCTCCATCCTTTGGATGGGCATCTCCCTCTGTTGACATTCTATATAAAAACTTTTCGCCATTTTGTTTTAGTTCTATATATGCCTTTTCAATTTGTTTGTTTTTACCATAAATCTTAAAATCTTCTCCTGTTTTTATAATTTGTATAGCAGTTTCTGGAGAATTAAGCGTAGAGAGCATTACTAAAAAATCCTTATTCTGTTCTATATATTCCTTTGATGTAGTATCCACTATTGTTGTTTTTAGAGTACTACTTGAGAAAATCTTATCCTTTCCTGTTTCTAAATTAAAATCCTGCCATTGTCTAATTGGTGCATTATTATCATCAAATCCATAAAATTTAAGTTCAAAGGAAGCTGATATAATATCCCCGTTATTTAATGGAACAAGGGATAAACTATCAACTGAATATAAAGTGTTAAAGTCACCAGTCTCTGTGAAAAGTCTTTTAAGATTTTCATAAGTAAGTTGTGTAGTTATTTTTAGACTATGGAAAAATGCTCCTTCTACTTTTTTTTGACCATTATATTGAAATTGTTGCTTTTGTGCAATAGGCAGGTCATTTATAACAGCTCCATACTTTCTAAGTAGGTTTAAAGCATCAACAACGCAGAATTTTTCATCTAAATTATTAGGTAATTTTTGAGAAATTTCATAGTAATTTAATTTTGTCTCTTCTATTTTATCTTTATTTTTATTGTATACCTCAACTGCCCTATCAAGTTCTGCTTTTCTATCAAGTAGT
>JAOAAJ010000105.1 GCA_026418935.1 Caloramator sp.
ACAACTGCAATTGCCTGCAGAAATGAATATCCAGCCTTTAGGGAATTAGATATTATTACTATTGCTTCTGTAAGCTGTGCATCAAATTCCTTAATCCTATTTTTCTTTTTAGATGAGATAATAATATCGGGTGTTTTATATGCTACTACTAAAAAAAGAGCTACTAATATTAAATCCCTTGATAACAAGTATACAAATAGCGAAGTTATTATAACTAAAATCAGCTTTACAACCAAAAGCTCATTGTATGTCAATGGAACATCTGCTCTAATTAGCTCAAGTTCTCGTTTCTTTCTTCTTCCACTATTAAATTTAAAATTTGGTATTAGTTTAGAAAATGCTTTTAATAAGCTTTTCTTTTCCTTTTTTTCAATTGCTTCGTAAACTTCATAGCCATCATCAAAGTACTTTAGCTTGTCCGTGACCTTTTGCTTTGAAAATATAGCCATAAAAAGCCCTAAAGTTAGTGAAAAGGAAAATATAAATACTAGAAAAATAATAATAAACATATTTACCACATCCATATCACATAAATATTTCAGGTGGGATATTTATACCTTTTTCCCTTAGCTTTTGAATAAATTTTGGCATAACACCAGTAAATATAAAATCTCCCTTAACCTTTCCCTTGTTGTCTAATCCCTTTTGTTCAAATCTAAATATATCTTGAAGTATAATTACGTCTCCTTCCATTCCTTGAACTTCAGTAATATGTGTTATTTTTCTGCTTCCATCCATAAGTCTTGATTGTTGTATTATAACATCTATTGCTGATGCTATCTGATCTCTAATTGCCCTAACTGGCAAGTTCATACCAGACATTAAAACCATTGTTTCAAGTCTTGATAACATATCCCTTGGTGAGTTGGCATGTCCTGTTGTAAGAGAGCCATCATGACCTGTATTCATAGCTTGTAGCATATCAAGGGCCTCACCAGATCTAACTTCACCAACAACTATTCTATCTGGTCTCATTCTAAGGCTGTTTTTAACCAAATCTCTTATTGTTATTTCTCCCTTCCCCTCTAGGTTTGCAGGTCTTGTTTCAAGCCTTACTACATGTTCTTGGGATAGTTGAAGTTCTGCTGCATCCTCTATTGTTACAATTCTTTCTTCCTTTGGAATAAAGGATGATAATACATTTAATGTTGTTGTTTTCCCACTACCTGTTCCCCCGGATACAACTACATTTAGCCTTCCCTCAACACAATACTTTAAAAACTCCGCCATCTTTGATGTAAATGTTCCAAATCTAATTAAATCTTCAACTGTAAATGGATCCTCTGCAAACTTTCTTATTGTAATAGAGGGGCCATCTATTGCAAGGGGTGGAATTATGGCATTAACTCTAGAGCCATTAGGAAGTCTTGCGTCAACCATTGGTGAACTTTCATCTATTCTTCTACCAAGTGGAGATACAATCTTTTTTATAACATGCATCACATGGTCATCATTTTTAAATTTAGCATCTGTAAGAGTTAGTTTACCGTTTCTTTCTACATATATTTTATTAGGTCCATTTACCATTATTTCTGTAACGCTTGAATCCTTTAAAAACTGTGTAATTGGTCCAAATCCTATTATCTCGTCCAAAAGCTCCTCTCTTGTTTTTTTCTTTTGCTGATTTGTAAGATTTAACGATTCCTCATCTATACATTTAATTAAAATTGCATTTATTCTTTGCTTTAATTCTTCGTTTTCATCTGATATATCCTTAAAATCTATATCAAGCTCTTCTATAACCTTGTTTTGTATCTTTGCCTTAAGATTAATGTATGGGTCTATGTCCTTTTCAATTTTACTTTGTTTTTTATCTACATTCTTTTCCTCCAGCCTTTTAATAAGAGACATATGCCCTCCCCCCTTTAGCCTATAGTTCTAGTTCTTTAGCAAGAGTTTCGATTGCCTTTTCTAATTTACTCTTTAGAATTTTTGTTCCTGCCATAAATGGTTTTCCTGAATTAATAGATGCTACAACTGTTTTCTCATCATCTGGAATTAACAAAAATATACTTTCTTTAAAAACATCCTCTGCTTCTTTTTTTCCTATTCCATAGTTTGTATTAAACCTATTTATAACTATCTTTACTTTTCTACTGTCATATCCTAAAGACTTCATAACAGATAATCCAAGTTTAGTATTTTTAAGTGATGCTATATCCATATTGGAAACAAATAATATATAGTCTGAGTTATCAAGTATGAAAAGTGTTGATTCATTAAAATTAACTCCTGTATCTATAACTATTAAATCATAGTGTCTTTTCACTATATTAATAATTTTTTCTATTGTTTCTTTACCTATATATTCTGCTGCCTCAGGTTTTTTAGGACCAAATAATATATCTAAATTTTTGTTGTAATTAAAAAAATAGTTTTTTATAGTTGAAATAGACTCTATCTCATCATCATCTATTGCATCCAATATCGTTTTGCTATTTACACCATCAACAAATATAGATATATCACCAAACATAAGGTCTAAGTCCATCAAAAGTACCTTTTTAGTTTTACTCATCTCAATCGAATAATTTACAGCAAGTGTTGTTTTACCAACTCCACCCTTTGAGCTAAAAAATGAAACTATTTTTCCATCTCTAATTTCAGTAGTCACTTCGCTTTTTGTTTGCATATTTTTATATCTTGTATATGTGGTCTTGATTGTTGCAACTAAATCATCAAAGTTAAATGGCTTTATTATATACTCTTTTGCACCATAAAACATTGCCTTTTTTAGATATTCACTCTCTCCCTGAACAGACATGATAATTACAATTACATTAGGGTATAGTTCTGTAATCTTTTCTGTTGCCTCAAGTCCATTTAAAACAGGCATATTTATATCCATCAAAACCACATCTGGCTTTACCTTTGGTATTATTTCAATTGCTTCTTTACCATCAGTTGCTTCCCCAACTAACTCAAAGTCATCCTCAAACTCAACTATCTTTTTTACTATGTCCCTTGTTTCTTTAACATCATCTGCTATTAGTATTTTTATTTTATCCATACTATCACTCCTATTCCTTTGAAACAGGAACTTTTATAACCATTCCAGGCACTATTACATTTTCGTTTTTAATATTATTTAGCTCCTTTAATATGTCATAATTATCTGGATGTCCATAAAATGCTCTACTTATATTTCTAAGGGTATCTCCCTTTTTTACTTTGTAGTAGATGTATTTTTCCTCAGTTGATAAAAAAAAATCATTTTCTACTGTTCCATTTGTGTTTATTATTTCATTGCTTCTAACTGGCCTTAATGAAAGTTTTATTTTCCCAATATCCTCTGCAAGAACTAATTTTTCAACATCCTTCGATGGAACCGAAAGTGTAACAAAAAACCTTGCTGGTATTTTTCCATCATCCTTTGGATTGTTTTCACGTGTCATGTTTCTATCTACTGCAAGCACCTCAACATTTTGCAAAATTACCTTTGCTATGTCCTTTCTTACAACTTTACTGCTTTCCTTTTTCTCTGATAAAAATACTATAATATCTACAAAGTCACCTGGTTTTAAAAGATATGAAACTCCTGTATCACCTGTAACATTTACAGAAACTGCTCTATGGTTTTCATCTATATTAAAACTTAATTCGTTTATTTTCTCATTTTGTAGCTTTTCAATTAAAATAATCTCATCCTTTATTATATTTTCCTTTGTAATTTTACCAACTGCTAGAGTATAGTCTTTAACATATCCTTGCTGAACACTATCCTTAGGAAGTTTTAATTCCTTTAGCATCTTTTTTTCTATAACTGTTCCCTTTGGAATATTAGTTGATGCAACTAAAACATTTGAAAACTCTTCTACTTTACTTGGAGTATTAAATTTATTTAGATACATATACAAAATACCTGTAATTAATAAAGATAGTATAAATGATATTAAAAGAAGCCTTTTAGCTATTGAATTCATATTTATCACCTACCTTGAAAGCTTGACTCCATACACTCCTGTATCCTTAAGACTCATATCTATTTCTGCCTTAGTCACATATTTAATAAATCTTCCTGTTATTTCTGCCTTTCCTGACTTTTTATCAATATTCTCTACATAAAACTGAGCAAACCCAACCACCAAAACTTTTTTACGTCCATTAACCTCCATTGTATTAACAAGAGGTATTGTCCAAAGTCTTATGGAATCTCTCTGAAAGGTCTCAAATGTACTTGTCTCTGAATTTATATAGTTTTTGAGGTCATTTACAACCCCTGCCATATTACCTGGCTCTGTATCTAATAAATCCCCTACATTTATTACCCCATCATACCCATACATCTGTCTCTTATACACATCT
>JAOAAJ010000126.1 GCA_026418935.1 Caloramator sp.
GCTGTTGCAGGATATTTTATCTACTTTTTCAATTACAGGTATGTATTTAATAAAATTGAAGATAAGGTTTTAAGGCATAAACTATCACTAACAATAGCAATTATAACAATGCCTTGGACTTTCCTTATACCTTCAAAGATAATTTATTAATGGCATCTATATCACTAATAACTTATTTATGATTATTATTTAGGGTAGGTATTTTAACAATATCTACCCTTATTGATGGGGGAATATAGATGAATAGGGAAATGGAACTTAAAGGAGAGAAAAGAGCAGGTAGCATATTTTTAAATAAAAGTTTTATGCTTTTATTCTTTGGTAAGTTAGTTTCACAGCTTGGTGATGTTATATATAATATGGCAATTGGTTGGTATATACTTACTATAACAAAATCCGCTACACAAATGTCCTTTTATATGGCCTTTGGAACTATTATATATGTTGTAATGAGCCCCTTTGGTGGAGTTATTGTCGACAGATACAACAGGAAACATCTTATGGTTTGGATGGATATAATAAGAGGTGTTTCAGTAGCACTTATTGGAATTTTGATGTTCTTTAAGATAGAATCTATTTGGCTTCTATATTTATCTTCTTTCATATTAAGTATATGTGGTGCAATCTTTGTACCGGCTTCAAATTCACTTGTACCAAGTATAGTTGAGGATGAACATCTAACAAAGGCAAATTCATTAACAAGTTCTGTTAACAGCCTATCAAACATATTTGGTATTATTGTAGGTGGAGTACTTTATGCACTTTTAGGTATAAAGTTTATATTTATTTTGAATGCAGTTTCCTATATATTAAGTGGTATTTCAGAAATGTTTATAGAGTATAATAATAAAATTAATATAAATAAAGCAGAGGAAAAACATTTCATAAGAGATTTGATTGATACCTTTAAGTTTATTAAAAACCAAAAGCCTGTTTTTATAGTTATGATAGCAGCAACACTTATTAACTTTATAATTGTTCCAGTTTTTGCTGTTTACTTACCTTATATTTTCAACCAAATAGCAAAAACATCAGCATTAGAGTATTCCTATGTCGGTGCAGCAGAATCAATAGGTTTTCTTTTAGGTGCACTAATAATTTCAACCATACCTCAAAGGGATAAGATAAATGGTTATTTAAAAATCGGTATGATTGTATATTGTTCATTAATCTTTATGGCATATTTAGCTGTTAATAGTTTCATAAATGGATATATAGCATCAGGTGTTTTAGTTGTAATATTTATAATATTTGCCCTAATACTTGGTGTATTTAGTTCAATAATGAATATTCCCTTTGGCGTATTTATACAAAGAAAAATTCCAAATGAACTTTTAGGAAGAGTATCGGCAATGCTTAATACTTTATCTATGGCAGCGATGCCGCTTGGTATGCTCTTCGGAGGAGCACTGGCAGATCTTTTACCTATGAATTTGCTTTTGCTGTTTACATCTATTGTTTTGTCAGGTTTGACAGTAAGTTTATTTTTTATAAAGGAAATAAAATCCATATAAGTGCCACTTAGGTGAAAGGTGAAATCATCCATAATATGGCATAAATGTTTGCATACTATTTATTAAAGATTTTTATAAAAATACTACTAAAAAGGCTTAAAATGATGTATATTAAGATAGTAGCCTACTTAAATTTAATAAAACAAATAAAGGGCTAAGTTTGAATAATAAACTTGCCCTTTGACCTTTTATAGAGCATAATATAGAATAATGATTTGGAGGTTGTTAATATGAAGGTTGTTGCATTCAATGGTAGTCCAAGAAAAGAAGGAAATACATATCACGCTATAAATATAGTTAAAGAAGAGCTTCAAAAGGAAGGAATAGAGGTAGAAATAGTACACGTTGGGGACAAACTAATAAGAGGATGCATTGCCTGCGGAATGTGTTTTAAAAACAAAAACGAAAGATGCATAATAGATGATGAAGTAAATGATTGGATTCAAAAGATGAAGGAGGCAGATGGAATAATATTAGGTTCACCTGTATATTTTTCATCTATAGCAGGAACAATGAAATCATTTTTAGATAGAGCCTTTTATGTTGCCTCTGCAAATGGAAACTTTTTAAGACATAAAGTAGGTGCATCTGTTGTTGCTGTAAGGCGTTCTGGAGGAGTTTCTACCTTCAACCAGCTAAATAACTACATAAACTATGCAGAAATGCTTATGCCATCAACCAACTATTGGAATGTAATTCACGGTGCAAAAGCATCAGAGGCTTTGCAGGATGAAGAAGGTGTACAAATAATGAGGGTTCTTGGCAAGAATATGGCATACCTTTTAAAACTTATACAAAATGGGAAGGATAATATAGAGGAACCAGCAAAAGAAAAGAAGGTATATACAAACTTTATAAGATAAGGGGTAAAAAGAACTACATAAAAATTTTAATATAATATGTTGTTGAATATCTGTGCTTTGTATCATATCATTTTGAAAGCGATTTTTTTAGTTTTAAACTTAGCTGAAATGTTTATATATAATATATTGTAAATAGAGAAAGAAGGAGGTAGCAAATGAAAAAGGGACAAGAAATTGTAGTAGACATTGTTGAAACAGAGTTCCCGGGGTATGGAGTAGGTTACTATGAAGATACAAAGGTTTTAATAAAGGGTGCTTTACCAGGAGAGAAGGTTTTGGCAAAGGTTACAAAAAAGAAAACAAAGGTTGAGGCTAAAATATTAGAGGTTCTTGAAGAAGTAGACTATAAAATAGAAGCACCTTGTCCTATATTTGGTATATGTGGAGGATGTACACATCAATTTATAGACTATAAAAAGCAGCTTCAATTAAAGGAAGAGCAGGTATTAAAGCTCTTTAAAGAAGCAGGTATAGAAGGCTTTGAATATAGGGGAATAGTCGAGAGCCCAAATACTTATGAATATAGAAATAAAATGGAGTTTACCTTTGGTGACTATGAAAAGGGAGGAGAGCTTACATTAGGACTTCATACTCCTGTTAAAAGAAACGCAGTAGTATCAACAACTACCTGCCTTTTAGTAGATAGGGATTTTAGAACTATAGTAAAATCAACACTTGAGTATTTTAAATCAAAGAGAGTGCCACACTATAATGTTTTAAGTCACCAAGGCTACCTGAGACATTTGGTTGTGAGAAAGGCAAAGAAAACTGGAGAGATATTAGTAAATCTTGTTACAACATCACAGCTTGATTTTAACTTAAATGAGTATGTTGAAACATTAAAAAATAGTACATATGATGGAACTCTTACAGGGATAATTCATACTGTAAACGACAGTCTATCAGATGCAGTAAAGCCAGATAAGGTAGAAGTATTATATGGAAGAGATTACATAGTTGAGGAACTATTAGGATTAAAATTTAAAATTTCTCCCTTCTCATTTTTCCAAACCAACACATTAGGTGCAGAGAGGCTGTATTCAGTTGTTAGAGAATTTATGAGTAGTTCTAAGAATAAAGTTGTGTTCGACCTTTATTGTGGAACTGGAACAATAGGGCAGATTGCTGCACAAAACGCAAAAAAGGTTATTGGTGTTGAGCTTATAGAAGAGGCTGTTGAAGCAGCAAACAATAACGCAAAATATAATGGCCTTGAAAACTGTACGTTTATTGCAGGAGATGTAAAGGAAGTAATTAAAAATATAGATGAAAATCCAGATATAATTATTCTTGACCCACCAAGACCAGGTGTTACTCCAGAGGCACTAAAGAATGTTATAAACTTTAAACCAAAGGAGATAATCTATGTTTCCTGTAACCCAAAGACATTAGTTGAAAACCTAAAACAGTTAGAGGAAAGTGGATATGAAGTTAAGGCATTAAAGATAGTAGA
>JAOAAJ010000014.1 GCA_026418935.1 Caloramator sp.
AAAATTTATTACCTTTCCAGCAGATTTTGAAGATGCAAAAAGAAAAAGTTCATCAATAGGAAAGTTCCTCTCTTTTAATACATCAAGAAATTTTCTGCCGACCATACCAGTTGCTCCAACTACAGCCAATTTAATACCCATTATATTTCCCCCTTTTATTTTTTCTAATATTAGTTATATAACATAGTTTCGGACATTATAACATATATTTAAACTTTATTATATCTTATGGTTTTATATTTATGCAATATTATGAATTACAAAATAATTGTCGAAACAAGTAATAAATTCATATTACAAAAAATATTGACATTAAAGAAAAACGCTGGTAAAATACAGAAAAAAGAAAAAACACAAATCTTATCCTTCAAAATACAATATCAAAAGGTATAGATTTATTTAATAAATGAAAAAAGTCAATAATGCTATTCTAAAATTCAGAAAAATATCAATGCATTCTGTTATATTCTATGGAATAAAATTGTAAAAATAACATACAGTTTTATTAGGGATATAACCCAGTTGGGTTATAAATATAAATTTATATTAAAGGGGGAGCAGAAATGAACAAAAAGCTTGCAAGTTTTGCTGCAGGTGTATTAGCAGCAATGATGCTATTAACATCCTGTGGCCCAGGTAAAAAAACAGAAACAACAAGAAAGGATGTAGCTACAGTAGAGAAGGCTACAAATCCTGCTAAACTACCTGATGTATCAAAAAATAGAAAGGATACATTGATTGTTGGTACAACAGCACCATCAGGTAAGTTTAACCCAATTTATTCAGATTCAGTTTATGATTCATGGGTAGTTAGCCTTGTATTTGATGGATTGATTTCAAACGATGAACAAGGTAACCCAACTCCACTTATTGCTAAGGAATGGAAGATATCAGAAGATGGAAAGACTTATACATTTACATTAAACAAGGGTGTTAAGTTTAGTGATGGTCAAGAAGTAACTGCAGAAGACGTAGCATTTACATTTACTGCAATTTGTGACCCAAGCTATGATGGCCCAAGAACAGATGCAGTTTCAAGCTTAGTTGGATACAAGGAATATAATGAAGATAAAGAAGGAAAGGTTAAGCAAGTTGAGGGTATAAAGGTTATAGACAAGTATACAATTTCCTTTACATTAAAGGAACCAAAGGCACCAGCTATATATGATTTTGGTTATGGTATTATGCCAAAGCATATATACAATTTTGAAAAGGGAAATATAAAGTCTCTTAAGGATAAATTCTTAAGCCCAGTAGGTGCTGGTCCATACCTATTTAAGGAATATAAGGCAGGACAAGAAATAGTATTTGAAAAGAATCCAAACTATTGGAGAGGCGAACCAAAGATTGCAAAGGTAATTATGAAGGTAACAAATGCTACTACAGTAATCCAAGAATTAACAACTGGTAGTGTTGATATTGATAGAGTTCCAAGTAAGCCAGAACAAATTGACCTTGTTAAGAAGGCTGAATTCTTAGATATCTACAGATACCCATCAAACAGCTATGGATACATAGGATGGAATTTAAGAGATGAAAAGTTTAAGGACAAGAAGGTTCGTCAAGCACTTGCATATGGTTTAAACAGAGCAGGTTTTATACAAGCTTACTACAAGGGACTTGGAGACGTATGTAATGCTCCTGTATCAAAGGTTTCATGGGCATATACAGAAGATGTTAATAAGTATGAATACAACCCAGAAAAGGCAAACAAGCTTCTTGATGAAGCTGGATGGGTAAAGAAGGAAGATGGATATAGATATAAGGATGGTAAGAAGTTCACAGTTCATTGGATGACATATACAGGAAGTAAATATGTTGAAGCATTAACTCCAATTCTAATTGAAAACTGGAAGCAAATAGGTGTTGAAGTAATTCCAGAATTAATGGAATTCAGTACACTTGCACAAAAGGTATATGATGAACAAAAATTTGAAATGTACAATATGGCTTGGTCATTATCAATCGACCCAGACCCATCAGGAATATTCTCAATTGAACAAGATAAGCTTGGTGGATTTAACTCAGTTGGTTGGAGAAATGAAGAATCAGAAAAGCTTATGAAGGAAGGCTTAAAGGAAACTAATATGGAAAAGAGAAAGGAAATTTATCATAAATGGGTAAAACTTGCTAATGAAGAACTTCCATATCTATTCCTAAGCTATGCAAACGATACTTATGCTGTAAGTGCAAAGGTTAAGGGATTAAGATTATCACCATTTACAGATTGGACATACGATATCCATAAAGTTGAACTTCAAGAAGTTAAGTAATAAATGCCCGGCCTTATGCCGGGCTTAATTTAGGGGGGATACAATGAGACAGTATATAACAAGAAGGCTCTTACAGATGATACCTGTACTTATTGGGGTATCTATTATTATCTTTTTAATATTTCAAGCAGCACCAGGTGATGCATTAACTGGTATGATGGACCCAAAGATGTCCTATGAAACAAAGCAGAAATTAAGAAAACAGTTACACCTTGATGAACCAGGTATTATTCAGTACAAATATTGGGTGCAAAACGTTTTAAAGGGTGATTTTGGAGAATCCTTTTATTTTAAGCAACCAGTTGGAAAGGTTATGAATACATATATCTGGAATTCATTTTATCTTTCACTTGCATCCTTCATATTAAGTGTTCTTATTGCAATTCCTATAGGGGTAATTTCTGCTACAAGGCAGTATAGTTTTATGGACTATTTCTTTACTGTATTTGCCTTGATTGGTATATCCATGCCGTCCTTCTTCTTTGGTTTACTATTGATTAAATGGTTTGCAGTTGATATAAAATTATTCCCAGTTTCAGGTATGATGACTGCAGGAAGCACAGCGGTTGGATTTGCCAAATTTAAAGATGTAATGTACCATATGACATTACCTCTTATAGTATTAACATTAGGTAGTGTTGCAGGTCTTATGAGATACACACGTTCAAGCATGCTTGAAGTAATAAGACAAGATTATGTTAGAACAGCAAGAGCAAAGGGATTAAGAGAGAAGGTTGTAATATATAAGCACGCACTTAGAAATGCTTTAATTCCTGTTGTTACAATATTTGGTATGTGGTTACCTGGTCTCTTTTCAGGAGCAATGATAACAGAAGCAATATTTAACTGGCCAGGAATTGGACCAATTGAACTTTTAGCAGTAAACAATAGAGATTATCCACTTTTGATGGGTATAAATATGCTTCTTGCGTTTTTAACCCTCCTTGGAAATCTAATAGCAGATGTAACCTATGCATTGGTTGACCCAAGAATTAGATTAAAGTAGGAGGTGTAATATATGGCGGAACTTAAAAAGAATACAAACAAAAATGTTGAATTAAAGGGTGCGAAAAAAGAAGATATAATGAGCCCTTGGAAGGTTGTTAAACATAGATTAAGAAGAAATAAACTTGCAATGGTTGGTTTATACACACTTTTATTTATGATTGTACTTGCTATTTTTGGACCAATAGTTCAAAAATATGTATTTGGAATTACAATGGAAAAAATTGACTTATATAATATATCAGCACCGCCAAGTTTAAAACATCCACTTGGAACAGATGAGGTTGGAAGAGATATTTTAACAAGACTTATGTATGGTGGTAGAATATCACTTACTGTAGGTATTGTTGCGGTTTCTATAAGTGTTGTAATTGGAAGTATAATTGGAGGAATATCAGGCTACTATGGCGGAGTTGTAGATGGGATTATAATGAGACTTGTTGATATATTTATGTGTTTTCCATTTTTCCCACTACTATTAATGCTTGCAGCAGTTCTTTCAGACTATAAAGTTGACCCTAAGTACAGAATATATTTTGTTATGATAATAATTGGTATATTAAGCTGGACAGGTCTTGCTCGTATAGTAAGAGGACAAATATTGTCCTTAAGAGAACAAGAATTTATGCAGGCTGCTGAGGCACTTGGTCTTAGAGACAGAAGAAAGATTTTTAGACATCTTCTTCCAAATACCTTTGCTTCAATCATCGTATCTGCAACTTTAGGTATTGGTAGTGCAATTCTTTCTGAGTCAGCATTAAGTTACCTTGGTTTAGGTGTTACACCACCATATCCATCTTGGGGACAAATGGTACAGGTTGCGACTGATTATTATGCTATGCAATATGAATATTGGAAGTGGATACCTCCTGGTGTTTGTATTTTCCTAACTGTTATGGCAATAAACTTATTTGGAGATGGATTAAGAGATGCACTTGATCCAAAGCTTAAAAGATAGGGGGTATTAGAATGGGAGAATTATTAAGCATAAAAAATTTGAAGACCTACTTTTATACAGAGGATGGAGTAATAAAGGCTGTTGATGATGTTAGTTTATCTATTAGAGAGGGAGAAACATTAGGTGTAGTTGGAGAATCTGGATGTGGCAAAAGTATAACAGCAATGTCTATACTTAAGCTTATTCCAAATCCACCTGGTAAAATTGTTGAAGGTGAAATTATATTTGATGGTAAAGATTTAACAAAGGCAACAGATGAAGAAATTAGAAAAATACGTGGAAATAAAATTTCTGTTATATTCCAAGAGCCTATGACTTCTTTAAATCCAGTTTTCACAATAGGTGATCAAATAATTGAGGCTATAGTACTACACCAAAATATGAATAAAGAAAAGGCACGTGAAAAGGCTATAGATATGTTAAAGCTTGTTGGAATCCCAAGAGCAGATGAGGTTGTAGATGCTTACCCACATGAACTTTCAGGTGGAATGAGACAAAGGGCAATGATTGCGATGGCAATGGCATGTAATCCAAAGCTATTAATTGCAGATGAGCCAACTACTGCTCTTGATGTTACAATTCAAGCACAAATACTTGATTTAATGAGGGATCTTAAAAATAAAACAAATACATCCATTATGCTTATAACACACGATCTTGGTGTTGTAGCAGAGATGGCAGACCATGTTGTTGTTATGTACGCAGGAAAGGTTGTAGAAGAGGCTAATGTATATGAAATATTTAAAAATCCAATGCATCCTTATACTTTAGGATTGCTTGAATCAAAGCCAATATTAAATCAAGACAAGGAGAGGCTAAACTCTATACCTGGACAAGTTCCAAATCCGCTTAATATGCCAGAGGGTTGTTATTTCCACCCAAGATGTTCAAAGGCAATGGATATATGCAAAAAAGAGCAGCCAGGGCTTTGTACAGTAAAAGATGGTCATAGGGTGGCTTGCCACCTCTATAGGGAGGTGAAGTAAAATGGCTGAGACTTTATTAAAAGTAGAAAATCTAAAAAAATACTTTCCAATAAAGGCAGGAGTTTTTCAAAGAACAGTTGGATATGTAAAGGCAGTTGATGATGTTTCATTTGAATTAAAGGAAGGCGAAACATTAGGATTTGTTGGTGAATCAGGCTGTGGGAAATCAACAACAGGAAGAACCATATTAAGGCTTTTGGATAAAACAGATGGTAGTGTTTATTTTGAAGGAAAGGATATATTTAAATTAAATAGAAGTGAGCTTAGAAGTATTAGACCAAAGATGCAGATTATTTTCCAAGACCCATATAGTTCACTTAATCCAAGAATGACTGTTGGAGAAATAATAGGTGAGGCACTTGTAGACCACGGTATAGTATCAAAGGGTGAGGTTAAGGATAGAGTACTTGAGGCAATAGAAATGTGTGGACTTGCACCTTACCATATAAGAAGATATCCACATGAGTTTTCAGGTGGACAAAGACAGAGAATAGGTATAGCAAGAGCACTTGTTTTAAATCCTAAATTTATAGTTTGTGACGAGCCAGTATCTGCCCTTGATGTTTCAATTCAATCACAAATTGTAAACCTATTATGTGATTTACAACAAAAATTTGGTTTTTCATATATGTTTATATCCCACGATTTAAGTGTTGTAAAGCACATAAGTCATAGGGTAGGTGTTATGTACTTAGGTTCACTTGTGGAACTTGCGGATAAACACGAACTATATAAAAATCCACTACATCCATATACGAAGGCACTTTTATCTGCAGTTCCAATTCCAGACCCAACTTTAAAAAGAGAAAGAATAATACTACAGGGAGATATACCAAGCCCAGCAAATCCACCAAGTGGATGTAAATTCCATACAAGATGTCCATATAAAAAGGAAATTTGTTCACAGGAAGTACCAAAGTTTAAAGATGTAGGTGGAGGACATTTTGTTGCTTGCCATTTAGTATAAAAAACACCCCCTCAAGGATAAAATAATCCTAAGGGGGTGTTTTTTATGACAACACCGTTTAAAAAGAAGGTAAAGGCAAAGATAAAGGCAAAAAAGCCTCTAAGTGAAGAAGAACTTGAAAGGGAAAAAATTAAATATGAAATAGCAGAGGAACTTGGACTTATTGATAAAGTTAAAAAATATGGCTGGAGTGGTTTGACAGCAGAGGAAACAGGCAAAATAGGCGGTATAATGACAAAGAGAAATAAGGATGCGGGTAGAAGATGGAATAAATAATAGTGTACTTAACTTATAAGTTTTGTTTTAATGAATTTTAGAAAAAGGCCCCATGAAGAATATGATACAAGCCTATTATATTCTTGCATGGGGTTTTATATTACTCTTTTATGTTTCTTATAAATATGTCTTTAACAGTTTTAATTTACCTTTAATAGTAAATTCTTCTTCCTTTGCTGGAATCATAAAGGTTTTTCCTGCACTGATTTTATATGTTTCACCATTATAGTTTAGCTCTCCACTTCCTTCTATACACATAAATATAAAGAAGGATTCTCCATTTGTTTTATCAGT
>JAOAAJ010000027.1 GCA_026418935.1 Caloramator sp.
TCATCTCCACCATAAAAGAACAAAACAAATCTGGTGACAATGCCGCGGAGGAAACACCCGTTCCCATTCCGAACACGCAGGTTAAGCTCCGCAGGGCCGATGGTACTGCACTAATGCGGTGTGGGAGAGTAGGTCGTTGCCGGATAGTTGAGGGCCTTTAGCTCAGCTGGCTAGAGCAACCGGCTCATAACCGGTCGGTCCGGGGTTCGATTCCCTGAAGGCCCACCAATATATGGGGGTGTAGCTCAGTTGGGAGAGCACCTGCCTTGCAAGCAGGGGGTCAGGAGTTCGAATCTCCTCATCTCCACCATAAAAGAACAAAACAAATCTGGTGACAATGCCGCGGAGGAAACACCCGTTCCCATTCCGAACACGCAGGTTAAGCTCCGCAGGGCCGATGGTACTGCACCAATGCGGTGTGGGAGAGTAGGTCGTTGCCAGATTTGTTTTTTTTATATATTAGATAATAAAGGCTGAGGGATAACCTCAGCCTTATCTTATATATTGTACTGTTCCTTCGCGTCTTAAAGGTGCATTTACTGCTTTAGTATCTTTATATCCAAGTGCAACAGCATAGTATGGAGTAAATCCTTCTGGTATATTTAATTTCTTTTTATATTCTTCTGCCTTAGGGCCATTAAATAAGAAGGATATAAATCCATTCCAACAAGAACCTATGTTTAATGATTCAGCAGCTATTAACATATTTTGAGTTGCAGCTGCACAGTCCACTTGAGGCATCATAGCATTATTCATTCCAGATACTATAACAAGTGTAGGTGCTCCGTAGAATACATCTAATTTTTCGTTATGTGCCATCTTTTGTATAACTTCATCATTAAACCCTTTAGCAGCTTCTTTTGATTCTCTATTTAGTTCTTCTATAAGTTCTTTATTTTGAACAACAGTAAAATTCCAAGATTGTTGGTTGTGGGCACTTGGTGCATAAAGACCTGCTTCTATTATTGCTTTAAGTTCTTCGTTTTTTATTTGTTCAGTTTTAAACTTTCTTGTTGTTCTTCTTGATTTAATTACATTTAATGTTTCGTTCATTTATAATACCTCCAATTATTAATAAATGTTTTGCTTAATAATATTTACATCTATGTTCGAACATATTATACTTAAATTATAAGGTATATATTAAAGAAATAAAGTATGCACTTTAAAGTAATATACTATCAAAAAGGAGAGTAATATAAATGGAAGATAAGAAAAGATATAATTGTCCTGTTGAATATACTTTGAGTATAATAGGTGGTAAATGGAAGACGGTAATCCTATGGCATCTTTCAAATAATGAGGTTTTAAGGTATGGGGAATTAAAAAGACTTGTAAATGGTATAACACATAAAACATTAAGCAATCAATTAAAAGAGTTAGAGGCGGATGGACTAATAAATAGAAAGGAGTATTATCAAATTCCACCAAAAGTAGAGTATTCTTTAACTGATAAAGGTAAAGGATTAATGCCTATTTTAAAGGCTCTTTGTGAATGGGGTTCTAAAAATATGTAAAAAAAGAGCCAGGGGGTCTCCTGGCTAGGGTCAGTTAATAGGGTTCAATCATGGGGATATGTTATATGAAAGGGTCTTTTCGCTATTTATTACAATATAAATATATCACATTCATGATTAAAGTGCAACATAATTAATAAAAAAATAATAAAAAATATTGATTAATAGTATAATATTATGTTATATATTCTGTTATATAATACATTAATACATTATATAACAATAAACAGGGGTAGATTATATGAGTTGTATAGAAGATTTAAAAGTATATGTGTATAACTGTAATAGATGTAGGCTATCACAAAGAAGAAAAAATGTTGTATTTGGTGAGGGAAATATAAATGCAAAGCTTATGTTAATAGGTGAAGGACCAGGTGAAGAAGAAGATAATACAGGAAGACCTTTTGTAGGAAAAGCAGGAAAATTATTAGATAGGATGCTTGAGGCTATAAATATTAAAAGAGAAGATGTATATATAGCAAACATAGTAAAATGCAGACCTCCTAATAATAGGGTTCCCTTTGAAGACGAAGCAAAATCTTGTATAGTGTATTTAAGAAAGCAAGTTGCTATAGTAAAACCAAAAATAATTGTGTGTTTAGGTGCAACTGCAGCAAGATATGTTATAGATGAAAATATAAAGATAACCAAAGACAGAGGAGTATGGTACAAAAAAGGTGATTTTTATATAATGGCGACATTTCATCCAGCAGCTCTTTTAAGAGATGAAAATAAAAAGAAATTAGCTTGGGAAGATTTAAAAAACATTAAGGCGATGTATGAAACCCTCCCGTAAGTGAAACAATAACTAAAAAG
Organism: Caloramator sp.; assembly: GCA_026418935.1. Taxonomy (GTDB): domain Bacteria; phylum Bacillota; class Clostridia; order Clostridiales; family Caloramatoraceae; genus Thermobrachium. Next base: position 2,334 of record JAOAAJ010000027.1, read on the forward strand.
GAGGGGTTTAAATGAGAATTACTGGTATAAAACATGATAAAAATGGAGAAATTATTTCGTATAGATTAAGTACAGGGCAGATAATTTCAAAGGGTGAAGGTATAAAACTTGCAGAACAAGGACAAATTGAAGGTGTGACAGTTGGTGTATCTAAAACAGCAGAAAAGTTTTTAAGAAGTTTACCAGATGGCGATAGCAGAAATAATTTAGATAATTTACCTGAGATAATGTAAATTATAATATACTTATTGCAGCAAAAATAAATTATAAAAGTAAAATTAGTCAGTGTAATATATAAAAAGATTATATTAAAAAGTCCTCTATAAAAAATAGAGGACTTTTTTTACAAAAGATAGTAAAATATATATGAAGGAGTGAGATTATGGATTTAACTACAATATATGAACAATATCGCGATAAAATAAAAGATATATATGGAGATGAAATAAAGATAGTTTATGGTGATGGAAATATAGATGCAGAAATTATGCTGATAGGAGAAGCACCAGGAAGATTTGAAGAAGAACAAGGTAAACCTTTTGTAGGTCAAGCAGGCAAAAATTTAGATGAATTTATAAATATATTAGAAATAAAAAGAGAAGATTTATTCATAACAAATGTAGTTAAAATAAGACCTTATAAAATAAATGAAAAGACGGGTAGAAAGGTGAATAGAGCACCAAATAAAAAAGAAATAGAATTGTCTTTAGAGACTTTATTAAAGGAGATTGAAATAGTATTTCCAAGAATAATTGTAACACTTGGCAATACACCATTAAAGGCACTATTAGGCAATGTAAAAATAGGAGATGTACATGGTAAAGTCATAGAGTATAATGGAAGATTTTTATATCCATTATATCATCCTGCGAGTATAATATATAATAGAGCCTTATATGATGTTTACATAGAAGACTTAAAGAATCTAAAGAAATATATTAAGAGCAATAGTTAGGGAGGCGTTTTAATTGGTACAATCATTTGATGAATTTAAAAGTTTTGTATTTAAGAAAAAGGTAGCAATAGTTGGAGCTGGTGTAAGTAATACTCCTTTGATTCAAATGATGTTAGACTTAGGTGCAGATTTGGTTGTGTGCGATAAAAAGGAAAGCTTAGGAGAGTACGAAGAAGAATTAAGAAAGAAAAATGTTGAGCTATATTTGGGGCAAAATTATTTAGAGGGAATAAAAGATGCAGATATTATATTTAGAACACCATCTTTAATGCCAACAAACCCTTATATTAAGGAGGCACTTGATAGGGGAGCCTATGTTACTTCAGAGATGGGAGAATTTCTAAAATATTGTAAAGGCAAGGTTATAGGTATTACAGGAAGTGATGGTAAAACAACTACAACAACTCTTGTGTATGAAATGTTAAAGAAGCAAGGATATAATGTTTTTTTAGGAGGAAATATAGGTAATCCTTTATTCCATAGAATTGAAGAAATAGAGAAAAATGATTTTGTTGTTTTAGAGCTTTCAAGTTTTCAATTAATTGACGCAAAGTATTCTCCTGAGGTATCAATAATAACTAATATTACACCTAACCATTTAGATATTCATAAGGATATGCAGGAATATATAGATTCAAAGAAAAATATTTTCCTACATCAAGAAGATGATGGGGTTGTTGTTTTAAATAAAGATAATGAGATAACAAGAAAAATTTCAGAGGAAACAGATAAAAACGTAAGATTATTTTCACGAAAAGAAAAGGCATTTTCATACTTAGAAGGAGATAATTTAGTAGTAGATAATAATATCGTATGTAATATTGAAGAAGTAAAGCTTCCAGGTATGCATAACATAGAAAATTTACTTGCAGCCTTTGCAGCGGTATATGATTTTGTTTCTATAGATACTATGAGATATGTTGCAATGAATTTTGCAGGAGTAGAACATAGAATAGAATTTGTAAGAGAAATAAATGGAATAAAGTTTTATAATGATTCAATTGCATCAAGTCCCGCAAGAACATTAGCAGGTTTAAAGTCCTTTAAGCAAAAAGTTATACTAATTGCGGGAGGATATGATAAAAATATACCATTTGAGCCATTAGCAGAAGAAGGAATAGACCATATTAAATGTTTAGTGTTACTTGGAAAGACAAAGGATAAGATAAAAGATGCATTTTTAAAGGTTATGGAGAAAAGAAATATAGATTTACCAATAATAGTTGCAGATAGTTTGCAAGATGCAGTATTGAAGGCATATAGTGCAGCAGAAAAGGGAGATATTATAACTCTATCACCTGCTTGTGCTAGTTTTGATATGTTTAAGAATTTTGAAGAAAGAGGTCGAATTTTCAAAGAATTTGTAAATAAAATTTAATTGACTTAAACTTGCATTTTTTATACAATTATAAACAATAGTATAAAGCACCCAAAGTGAATTGGGTGCTTTGTATTATAACGAAAGTTTAACAATTTAAATTATTAAAGGGGGATTATTATGGAAAACAAAAAAAGAGAGACGTTTTCATCGGGACTTGCAGTTTTCTTTGCAACGTTAGGTTCAGCAGTAGGTTTAGGTAATATATGGAGATTTCCATATATTACAGGTATGAACGGTGGAGGTGGATTTTTATTCATCTACATATTGTGTATACTATTTGTTGGTATACCTATAATGATAAGTGAATTCTATATTGGAAGAAAAACAAGGTCAAATGCCGTCGGAGCTTTTGGAAAGTTAAATAAAAAGAATTTTAAATTTATCGGACTTATGGGTGTTTTATCATCTTTTTTAATTATGTTTTTTTATAGTGGAGTTGCTGGATGGGTTTATTCTTATGTATTTAAGAGCTTAATAGGTACATTTAAGGGAGTAACTCCAGAACAAGCAAATGAAATATTTACTTCCACAATATCAAATTATGGAATGGCATATTTATGGCAAGTTATTGTTATGGTTGTTGTTTCAACAATTCTAATAATGGGGGTTAAGAATGGAATTGAAAAAGTAACTAAAACTTTGATGCCTCTTTTATTTATATTAATTATAATTATGGATATTAGAGCATTAACATTAACGGATTCATTTGAAGGTGTAAAATTCCTATTTAAGGTTGATTTTTCAAAGGTTACGCAAGCAAGCATACTTGTTGCATTAGGGTTAGCCTTTTTTAAGCTATCAATAGGTATGGGAACAATGATTACTTATGGTAGCTACTTTACAGAAGATAATGATATGCCACAAACTGCATTTAAGGTTGCCTTTTCAGATCTTTTAGTATCATTACTTGCTGGACTTGCAATATTCCCTGCTGTGTTTAGTTTTAAAATGGAACCTGCAGCAGGACCAGGACTTTTATTTATGACAATACCTTTAGTTTTTTCAAAGATGCCACTTGGTAGGGTTTTACTTACTTTATTCTTCCTATTAACTTCATTTGCAGCTACAACAGCAATGATTTCACTGGTTGAAGTTCCTGTTGCCTATTTATCGGAGGAAATGAGGGTTGATAGAAAAAAAGCAGTTATATTAACTTCAGTTATAATACTGTTATTTGGATTTTTAGCAACAGCATCAATAGCTGGTGGAAATGTAATAGCTGAAGTTAAAGCATTTGGTAAGAATTTCTTTGATCTATTTGATTTTGTATCAAGCAATATATTACTGCCACTTGGTGGATTGTTTATAACTTTATTTATAGGATATTTTGTTGACAGAGACGATATAGTAAATGAATTAAGCAATGGAGGAAAAATAAGCAATCAAGTAATACTAACAGCATTTTTAATATTGATAAGATATATTTCACCTCTATTGGTTGTAATTATATTCTTAAATTCACTGGGTGTTTTTAAATAAAAATAACTATTGATAATTAGGTGTCGTTAAACTTTTAAAATAGTTTGCGACACCTTTTTAATTGAGTGGGTTATTATATTATAGAATAGATAGATTGTGTAAAATCTTTAATTAATAAAAAGAAAAATAGATTGGTCGTATTAATTCTATATGTGTTTAAGAGTAAAAAGTTCTTTATATATAAGGGTGAAAGATCAATTATAGGGATTGCTATGTTATAGAGCTGGTGTTTCTATAAATATATTATTCAACGGAACTTGGTGTATCATAATAAATAATAAAGAGAAACAAGTAAAAAAAACAAAGTAATAGGCTGATAATTTATGATAATCAAGATTTATGAAGAAGATATAAGTGAGGTTGAATGATAATATATAAAAGTCGCTTGCGGGGAGCAGCGACGAAACAAAAAACACTGAAAAAAAGGTGTTGACAAGATAAAAAAGACGTGATAAGATAAATAAGCGTCAACGGTCCTTGAAAACTGAACAGCGAGAGCGAACGTACCAAATAAAAGCTTGGGTTTAAACATGAGAGTTTGATCCTGGCTCAGGACGAAC
>JAOAAJ010000067.1 GCA_026418935.1 Caloramator sp.
AAAAATCAAAGGAAAATAGTGGAGATTTAATTGATAAAAACGTACAAAAAAATGAATCAAATAAAAAAGATAGTAATATTAGTAATAATGATGATAAAAATAAGAATAATCAACAAAAGGAACAAACAAAAATTGTAAGTAATGAAAAAAGAGTATCAGAAGCAGAAAAATTAAATAAACAAAAAACAATAGGATATTATAAAAGTAAAGGTAAAAAGGTAGCCTATTTAACCTTTGATGATGGACCAAGTAGGGATGTAACACCAAAGATTTTAGATATATTAAAGGAAAATGATATAAAGGCAACCTTCTTTGTTTTAGGAAGTATGGCTAAGTCAAATCCTGAACTATTAAAAAAAATATATGAGAATGGACATGCTATAGCAAATCATTCCTATTCGCACTCCTATAAAAAAATATATTCTTCACCAGATGCTATGATTGAAGAAATAAAGGAAACGGAATCCATAATAAAATCAATTATTGGTGAAGATTATAATAATATTTATTTTAGATTTCCAGGTGGTAGTGGAGGAAGAAAAAGTGAAATAAAAGAGGCAATAGTTGATAATGGATATATATATATTGATTGGAATTGTCTAACCGGAGATGCAGAGGGTAAAATGATGTCGGTTGAAAGACAATATGAAAGGTTTTTACAAACTGCAAAAAATAAAAGCTCCCTTGTTATTTTAATGCATGATGGAATTGGTAAACATACAACCCCTGAGGTTTTAAAAAAGGTTATAGAACATCTTAAAAATCAAGGATATGAATTTGAAGTTATAAAGTAGGTGATGGTATGGAAGGAATAAAGGTATTAATTGTAGAAGATGAGGCAAGTATTAGAAAATTTGTAAAGATAAATCTTGAAAGAAGCAAGTTTACTGTATTTGAAGCTGAAAGTGGAGAACAGGCACTTGAATTGTTTTCTGATGAAAAACCAAATGTTGTTGTACTTGATGTAATGCTTCCTGGTATTGATGGATTTGAAGTTTTAAGAAGAATAAGAGAAGTAGATAACAATGTAATTATAATTATGCTTACAGCAAAATCACAGGATATGGATAAAATAATGGGACTTGAGATAGGTGCAGATGATTATATGGTAAAGCCCTTTAATCCTTTAGAACTTATTGCAAGAATAAATACGATATTAAGGAGAATAAAAAAGGATGAAACAGAAAAGCAAGAAATAGTAAGTCATAACATCAAGGTAGATTTGGAGTCTATGAGGGTGTTTAAAGATAATATTGAAATTAGCTTAACCCCAAAGGAATTAGAGATTTTACTATTCTTTATAAAAAATGAAGGAAGAGTTCTAAGTAGAAATGAAATTTTAGATTATGTATGGGGTAAAAATTATTTTGGTGAAGTAAAAACAGTAGATGTGCATGTAAGAAGACTAAGGGAAAAAATAGAAGATGATTCTTCAAATCCAAAGTATATTGAGACGGTTTGGGGATACGGATATAGATGGCGAAGGGAGAAGTAGGTATGAGTAGTATAAGACGCCGACTTCTCATTAACTTCGTCATTATTGTAGTTTTAACCGTTACAACATTAAATACAATTATATTTATATCTTTTAAAAATATATATTATTCAAATATTTCAAATCTACTTGTAGGTCAAATTAAAATTTCTGCGGACATCTATACTAAATATTTTTCCAAAAACAGCCTATATGAAAATGTACTAAATGGTGTGGACCTATTTTTAAATAGAAGTGATGTTGAGGTACAGGTATTTGATAATACAGGAAAAATAATATTTGATTCTATAGGTATAATTGAGGATAATGAATTTCTGGATATAAAAGAGGCACTTTCAGGTAACGTTGGTAGATGGATAGGAAATGTTAGTTATGATGATGAAAAGGTACTGGCAGTATCTCATCCACTTTATAGTGGTGGAGAGATAGTTGGAGGAATAAGGTTAATAACTACATTAAGGGAAGTACATAAGGATTTAAGAAATATATTTATGATTTTAACCACCCTTGGTGTAATTGTTACTTTAATTTTTGCATTGGTTAGTATTCTTTTTTCTAACTCAATAGTTGTTCCTATAACTAATATAACAGAGGTTGCACAAAGGATGGCAGAAGGAGATTATAACAAAAGGTGTAAAAATGCAAAATTTGATGAAATTGAAAAACTTTCAACAACCTTAAACTATATGGCGGATGAAATAATAAAGAGGGAGAAGCTTAAGGATGAATTTATTTCCTCTGTATCCCACGAACTAAGAACTCCTTTAACATCTATTAAGGGATGGGCAGTAACACTAAAGGATCTAAGTGATGATAGAGATCTTTTAAAGGATGGACTTGATATTATTGAAAAAGAATGTGACAGGCTTACATCTATGGTTGAGGAACTTTTAGATTTTTCAAAGCTATCCTCTGGAAAGATGGAGTTTAAGATGAAGAGAATAGATGTAAATACATTCCTGAATGATATAAGAAGACAGATTGGGCCAAGGGCATATAGGGAAAATAAGATTTTTAAAATTCTGATGGAAAATAAAAGTATATTTATAAATGTAGATGAAAATAGGCTGAAACAAGTATTCATTAATCTTTTGGATAATGCATTCAATTTTACCAATGCAGGAGACAGCGTTTTTGTAACATTAAAAGAAAAGGATGAAGAAGTAGTATTTATAGTTGAGGATACAGGGTTTGGTATATCAAAGGAGGATTTACCCCACGTTTTTGAGAAGTTTTATAAAGGAAAGGGAAGTCGTTCTAAAAATGGAATAGGGCTTTCGGTGTGCAAGGATATAGTTGAGAAGATGAATGGCAACATAAAAATTGAGAGTGAGGAAAATAAGGGAACAAGAGTTTATGTTGTTTTCCCTAAAGATGGAGTGGTTAAATGAGAAAAAAGAGTTTAATTTTATTGATGATATTTTTTATTTTAGTAAGCTTTACAGGCTGTAGTAATTTTTCAAGTTCACAAAAGGTAAAGGCTCCAAAAAATAAATCTATCCCAATAAGAGGTACATATAAAGTGGAAGATGTGGACGAGTATAAAAATGATGATGTAATTGGAAAAAGTTTTGTATTTAAAGAGGATGAGTTTTGGGATGGAGTTGATAGGTTTATAGGTGTAAATTATAAAATAAAAATAGTTGATATGTCAGAGTATTTATTAAATGGATATAAAATAAAAAATAACATAGATAAAGGTAGAGAAGTACAGGTAGTATCAGTATTGAGTAATGGAAATTTTCTTTATGATTTTATCAAAATTAATGAAGAGTTAATAATGCTTGTTTATAATAAGAAGGTATATAGATTAAAGAAAATCAATGAAGAATATAACTTGTCTTCTTGGAGAAGAAACATAAATATTTTTAATTCTAAAAAAGACACATTAAGTAAAGATATAGCCCTATATATAGGAATAAGAAGCAAAAAGGATGGTAATTACCAATATAAAACCTTTTATATTGGTGCATCAAATGAAGAAATTAAGGAGACTTATGTGACTGATAATATATTTTTCCCAAGAAAAAATGGGTTTTGGAAGATAGACTTTGAGGATTCTCAAATAAAGGTTAATAACCTTTCAAAGGGGCAGGAAAAGGTTATTAATAAAAGGGAGGAAGCACTCTTTGCTCAAAGAATGGCAAAAAACAATATGTATATTGATTTTGTCGGAAATGATTGTATTGTAATTAATGAAGGAGATGGACTTGTGGAAAGATTAAAGATTGTTCCAGTGGACAGCCCAATGCAACAAAACGGAATTAGCATTATGGATTTACTTGGGGTAAGTTATAAACAAAAATTTGATGAACAAAGAGAAGGTGTATTAAGGGAATTGGATGGTGAGGAGATAAATAAAGAGATTAAATATGAAAATATAGGACTTGTTAGAAAGGATGGTTCTTATTTTTTAAAGGGAAGAATAAACTATAAATCAGGTTCTACTATATCATATATAGATTTTAATACGGGTTTTTTCCCACCAAGTAATATGGTAATGTATGATACGCTTTGTATATCTTTTAAGGATTTAAAAAATAGTATTCCAAGAGCAATTGATGCGTACACTTCACCCAATAAGGATATAGCTGTTGTGGTTCTTCCAAATTGTATTAACTTTTATAGAATAAAAAATCAAAAGTTATCAGAAAAGATGGGAGAGATAAAAACATCCCAAGGGGATAAAATAGTTATGTTGGAGTGGGCAGTAGGAGGTTATTCGCAAGTATGGAGGGACAATTTTATTAAAAATAATTCTGTAGAGGTTTTAAATTTAAGCAATAACTAAATTTTCGACAACTTTTGATGTGTACAAAATTATTTAAAAGTGATATAATTAAATAAATAAAAAAGTAAATTTATGTAATATTTCAGTTAAAAAATAAAAAAACTTAAGAAATAAAATTCAAAAATTAACAATAAATATTTAATATGATAATTAATATATTTAAAAATAATATTAAAAATCATAAAGGGGTATCAAGATGCAACCAAGAAAGAGATTAGGAGAATTTTTAATTGATGCAGGACTTATTACACAAGAGGAGCTTCAAAAGGCTTTAAATATACAAAAGACTTCAAATAAAAAACTTGGTGAAGTGCTTGTAGAAAATGGATTTGTTACAGAGGATCAAATAATAGAAGTGCTTGAGTACCAACTTGGTATACCTCACGTTAAACTTGATAGATACCCTATAGATCAAGAATGTGTAAAAATGATTACAGAGACCTTGGCAAAGAGGCATACTCTATTGCCTATTAAGTTCGAGAGGGACAAGCTTATAGTTGCAATGGCAGATCCATTAAATATATTTGCTCTTGAAGATGTTCAAATTTATACAGGTAAAGAGGTTCAGCCAGTTCTTGCAAAGGAAGAGGAGATAAAAAGATTTATAAACAAGTACTATGGAAAGCAGGAGGCACTAAAGGCTGCAGAGGAGTTTAAAAAGGAGAATAAAGCACTAAGATTAGAAAAAAACAAAAACCCAAGAGTAGCAGATGACGATGTTCAGGGACCTATTGTTAAACTTGTAAACTCTATATTTGAACAGGCGATAAATCAAAGAGCCAGTGATATACATATAGAGCCCTTTGAGGAAGAGGTTAAGATTAAGTTTAGAATAGATGGAATACTATATGAGATAATGAAGGTTGAATACGAACTCCACGCACCGCTTGTGGCAAGAATAAAGGTTATAGGAAATATGGATATTGCTGAAAAAAGAGTTCCACAGGATGGTAGAACAACCTTTGAAATATATGATAGGGAATATGATATGAGAATATCCTCGCTCCCTACTGTTTTTGGGGAAAAGATTGTTATAAGAATAGCAGACAAAAGAGAATTCTTGAAGGATAAAAAGAATCTTGGCTTTTTAGAACATGACCTTAGACAGTATGAAAAGTTAATATCTTCACCCCACGGAATTATATTGGTATCTGGTCCAACTGGAAGTGGTAAATCTACAACTCTTTATACAGCACTAAGAGAATTAAATACAGGAGATAGAAACATAATCACTGTTGAGGATCCAGTTGAAAGTACAATCTATGGTGTAAACCAAGTAGAAGTAAACCCAAAGGCAGGGTTGACCTTTGCATCAGCCTTAAGGTCAATTCTAAGACAGGACCCAGATATAATAATGATTGGTGAGATAAGAGATAAAGAAACAGCAGAGATTGCTGTAAGGGCCGCTATTACAGGCCACTTGGTTCTTTCTACTATCCATACAAACGATGCACCAAGTTCAGTAACAAGGCTTATTGATATGGGAGTTGAAAGCTTTATGATAAGCTCATCATTGATTGGAGTTATAGCTCAAAGATTAGTAAGAAGAATATGCCCCCATTGTAAAGAGGAATATATAGCAAATCTTGATGAAATAAAGGCACTTGGACTTGATGAGGATAAAGAATATAAGCTATATAGAGGACGTGGCTGTCTTTATTGTGGGCAAAAAGGATATATAGGAAGAACAGGTATATATGAAATATTATCAATTGATAAGGAATTAAGAGCAGCCATTACAAAGGGATACAGCAGTGATGAACTAAAGGATATAGCTGTTAACAAAGGGATGGTTACACTAAAAAATAGCTGTATTAAGAAGGTTTTAAATGGTGAAACAACCGTTGAAGAATATTTAAGAGTAACATATTCTATGGATTGATGAGGGGTGCTTATGGCAAATTATGTTTATGAGGCTATAGAAGTAAGTGGAAAAAAGATAAAGGGAAAGGTTGTAGCAGAGGATAAGCAGGATGCTTTAAGACAGCTAAAGGATAAAAACCTTTATGTTGTAGATATAAATGAAGACAATGTGTTTAATAAAGAGATAGAAATAAAGTTTTTAAACAAAGTCAAGGCAAAGGATTTGGCTGTTTTCTGTAAGCAGATATCAACACTTTTGCAGGCAGGCCTTAATATATTAACTTGTCTTAATGTAATAAAAAATCAAATAACAAATAAAAAGCTAAAAAATGCAGTTTTTGCTCTTTCTGAGGATGTAGAAAAGGGAACATCAATATCTAACTCAATGAAAAGGTTTCCAGATGTCTTTCCAGAGATTTTAATTAATATGGTGGAGGCTGGAGAGGTTGGAGGTTCCCTTGATAACTCCTTTGAGAAGATGGCAGTGCAGTTTGAAAAGGAAATGAAACTAAAGCAAAAGATCACAAATGCTCTTATGTATCCTACTATAGTTATATTAGTTGCTCTTGCTGTTTTAAACCTGCTTTTAATATTTGTTATACCAACCTTTGTTGGGATGTTTAATGACTTAGGAGTAGAGCTTCCAGCAACCACAAGGTTTATATTAAATACAAGTACCTTTATGCAGAACAACTGGTTAATTTTAATAGTACTTATTGTGCTATTAATTATAGCTATAAACTACTATAAAAAGACTCCTTCAGGCAGCATATATTTTTCAAGGTTAAGACTTAAAATGCCAATAATTGGTCAGATTGTTTTATTTTCCTCAATAGCAAGGTTTACAAGAACACTATCAACTCTTGTAAGTTCAGGTGTCCCACTTGTAACTGCTATTGAAACTACCAAAAGTCTTCTTAACAATGCCTACATAGAGCATAAGTTTGAAGGAGTCATAGAACAGGTTAGGGGGGGTGAAGGCCTAAGTAGACCAATTGAAGCTTTAAAAATATTTCCAGAGCTTGTGCCGGTTATGATTAAAACAGGTGAAGAGAGTGGTACCCTTGAGGAAATGCTCTCAAAGCTTGCTGACCTCTATGAAAATGAGGTTGAAAATATGGTTACAAGGCTTACAGCAGTGTTTGAGCCTATAATGATAGTGTTCTTAGCACTTATTGTAGGCTTTATGCTGGCATCAATTATTCTACCTATGTTTAAACTTTA
>JAOAAJ010000109.1 GCA_026418935.1 Caloramator sp.
ATATAAAAAATGTAATAAAAATTTATTTGAAAAATGTTGAGTTTTTGATAAAATTATTATGGAAAGGAGCGTGGGGATAATGCTTGTGAATGACTGGAAAGAATTTTTGATTCCCTACGAGCAGGCAGTTGAGGAACTAAAGATAAAGTTTAAAAGTATGAGAAAACAATATAGGAGCAAGAAGGAATATTCTCCAATTGAATTTGTTACAGGGAGAGTAAAGGAGATTTCAAGTATACTGGAGAAGGCAAAAAAACTTGACATCCCTCTAAATAAGATTGCAGAGGAAATGGAGGATATAGCTGGTGTTAGAATAATGTGTCAATTTGTTGAAGATATATATAAGGTAGTTCAGCTAATTAGGCAGAGGGATGGAAAGGACTTAAAGATTGTATATGAAAAGGATTATGTTAAGAATAAAAAGGACAGTGGATATAGAAGCTACCACATAATAATAAAATATCCAGTCCAAACAGCAGATGGAGAAGTAGAAATACTTGCAGAAATACAGATAAGAACTCTTGCTATGAACTTTTGGGCTACAGTTGAACATTCACTGAATTATAAATATAAGCAGAGTATACCAACAGAAGTAAAGGATAGATTAAAGAGAGCAGCAGAGCTTGCCTTCCTTTTAGATGAAGAGATGTCTGAAATTAAAGAGGAAATAATAGAGGCTCAAAAAATGTTTGAGGAAAAGTCAAGCATAATATCAGACATACTTGATAACATAATAACACTATATTCACTTGGTAAGATATCAGAGTCTACAGATTACCAAGATAGATTTAATAGGCTGCTTGAGTCGGGGGATATTATTGAATTTAAAAACCTTCTTGATGAGCTAAAAAAGAAGGTTCAGCAATATAGATTAGAACAATTTCAAATAGAAGAGTAGGATAAAGGGGCACCAAATAAAATGCATTAAGTGCATTTTATTTGGTGCCTATATTATATTATTGAAATTGCCTTTGAAGTTAGCTTTATACCAACTTTTCCTCTACTTGTTTCAATATATCCGTTTTGTTGAAGTAGATTTAATTTACTTCTTATTTGCTGTTCTGTAAGGTTTAAACCACATTCAAAGGAGAGTTCTGATAGAGTCTTTCTACCAATTATTTTTTTATTTACGTTGAACTCCTTTATTGTTTTTAGTATAAAAACTTCTATATCATCAAGACTGCAGGGTTTTCTTATAGATATTATATCTTCAGGAAGGTGGTGAGGTTTTATTACATTATCTTCGATAATTGCAAGTATATATTCAACAGTATTTTCAAGCTCACGAACATTTCCAGGCCAGTTGTAGGAGAGAAGTATATCTTTTACCTCCTTTGATGTTTCAAGTGGGTCTTCTGATTTTTTATCTAAAAAGTAGTCGAATAGATGGAGTATATCATCCCTTCTGTCCCTTAGGGGCGGAAGTTTTATATAAAGTTTTTTTAGCCTGTAGTAGAGGTCTTCTCTAAATTTTCCCTGCTGAACAAGCGAAAAAAGGTCTTTATTTGTTGCAGCAATTATTCTAACATCTATGGGAATTGGCATACTTCCTCCAACCTTTAAAATCTCCTTTTCCTGAAGAACCCTTAATAATCTTAATTGTATTTTAGGAGTTATGTCACCTATCTCATCTAAAAAGATAGTTCCACCGTTTGCTATTTCAAATAGTCCTGTTTTTCCTCCCTTTTTAGCACCTGTAAAGGCACCTTCTTCATATCCAAATAGTTCACTCTCTATTATTTCTTCTGGAAGCGAGGCAAAGTTTATAGCTAAAAATGGGGCGTTTTTACGCTTAGAGTAGTTATGTATAGAGCTTGCAAACAGTTCTTTTCCCGTACCGCTCTCACCTGTAATTAGAATACTAAAATCGCTCTGGGATAGCTTTTTACTTATGTTTATTAATTCCTTCATAACTGGGCTTTTACATATTATATTTTCAAAGGAGTATTTTGCAATATATCCTCTGTTTTTAATTTCTTTTCTTAGCTTATTCTCAATATTAATTCTTTCTCTTGCATTTTTTAAAATGCATATGCTAAGGTCAGGTTCATAGCCTAATTCTTTTATTGCGATATATTCACATCCATTAAAATAGAGTATAGATTCACTTAATTTTTGATTTAGTAGAAATGCTTTTATCTTTTCAATATTATCTTCATAATCTTCTGTCTGCATTAATTTTTTTGCAGAGTTATTAATAAACTTTATATCTAAATTTCCATCAAAGCAGATTATTGCATCATCTATGTGGTTTATAAGGCGGGTTAAAAGATCATTAAGCTCCTTTATGTTTTTGTTTTTTGTATAGAGTTCTCTGCTTAAGGAGATTATTTTGTTTATATATCGGGCTGATATGTTATGGGATTTTTGATTTAACATTGATAAGTTAGAGAGTATCTCTACAATTGTTGTGATGTCAATTATTCTTGGTCCTATGTCAATTACATTTTTAATATTATGTGGTACAAGATGTGGTTCTCCTGGAGTTATTGCGTATTTAAATTTAGATGTATCTATGTTTGAATTTGGATAGTAGGGAGTGTAGTTTATAAAGTCAAACCCAAAGTTTTTTAATAGTTCAATTGATTCAAGGGCTGTTTCATAGGTATCGTTAACTAAAAGTACATTTTCGTTTGGATTTATATAGAGTATTTTATCAAGATTTGATAGATTAAGGGTTCTTCTTGCAAGGATTATTTTACAGTTTTCCTTGATTAAAGGCGTAACTGAGTCAAGTATTAGATGAGATGTTACAAGTACAAGTGAATTAGAGATAGGCTGTAGAATATCATCATCTGTTGCATAGGCTGAAATTTCGAGATTATCCCCCAAAAGAGTCTTTATTTGATCTACAATTTCCTTTTTAGTTGATGAAGTTCCAGAAAATATAACAAGCTTATTCATAACCCACCCCCAAATTAATTAGTAAGCAACATTCACCATCTTTATATAAAATGATGATGAATGTTGCTATTTATATTAAGAGTTCTATTTGATTTAAATATTACATCTTTTCAACTACATCAATTCCAAGTAGGGCAAGTCCGTTTTTGATTACATAAGTTGTTGCTTCAACTAAGCTTAATCTTGCTGCCTTTAGTCCTTCATCTTCGCAGGATAGTATTGGACATAGGTTGTAGAATTTGTTAAAGGCCTTTGCTACATCAATAATATATCTTGTAACAATGGATGGTTCGTATTTTTCTATTGAGAGTAGAATAGCTTCATTAAAGGATGCAAGAAGTTTAACAAGTTCAAATTCTTCTTGAGAAGAAAGCCTTGTAAAATCGGCTGATGTTGCAAATTTTTCTTCCTCTGCACGGCGAAGTATGCTCTTTGCTCTTGCATAGGAGTATTGAACGTATGGGCCTGTTTCACCATCAAAGCTTAATATATCATCAAAGTTGAATATTATTTCTCTTTCTCTGTTGTTCTTTAGATAAGTAAATATTACTGCACCAAGTCCAACCTTCTTTGCAACTTCATCTTTGTTTTCAAGTGAAGGGTTCTTTTCTTCAATAGCCTGCTTTGCACGTGCAATTCCTTCATTTAAAAGGTCTTCAAGGAATATTACATCTCCCTTTCTTGTTGAAAGCTTTTTGTCTGCAAATTTAACAAGTCCAAATCCTACGTGAACGCAGTTATCTGCCCATTCATATCCCATTAGTTTTAGGGTAGTGAATACTTGTTTAAAGTGTAAGGATTGGTCCATACCAACTACATATATATTTTTATAGAAGTCGTAGGTCTTCTTTCTATAGATTGCAGCAGCAAGGTCACGAGTTGCATAGATTGAAGCACCGTCTGCCTTTAATATAATACAAGGAGGCATATTGTATTCATCAAGGTTAACAACCTGTGCACCCTTGCTCTCAACAAGAAGGTTCTTTTGCTTTAACTCCTCAACAACTGCATCCATTTTATCGTTATAGAAGCTCTCACCTGCATAGGAGTCAAATTTTATATTTAACATATCGTATATTCTATTAAATTCCATAAGGCTAACATCTTTAATCTTCTGCCATAGTTTAACTTCTTTTTCGTGTCCATCTTCAAGATTTTTAAAGTGTTGTCTTGCAATGTCCTCAAGGGATGGATCTTTTTCAGCCTCATCGTGGAATTTTACATAGATTCTAAGTAGTTCTTTAATAGGTTCCTTTTCTAATGCTTCTTCATCAACCCAGCGTTCGTATGCTGCAATTAGCTTTCCAAATTGTGTTCCCCAGTCTCCAAGGTGATTTATACCTACACAGTTATAGCCTTGTGAAGATAGTATTTTATATAATGAATTTCCTATTGCTGTTGAACATAGGTGACCAACGTGGAAGGGCTTTGCAATATTTGGTGATGAAAAGTCTATTGTAACAGTTTTTCCATCACCTATTTTTGAATGTCCATATACGTCCTTTTCAGCTAATATCTTTTCTATAACTCCCTTTGAGAAGGAGGCCTTATCTACAAAGAAGTTTAGGTATCCACCAACTGTTTCAACTCTTTCTAATCCTTCTTTATCTATTTTTTCAGATAGTTCCTGTGCAATTAAGTTTGGTGCTTTTCTAAATACCTTTGCAAGTTGAAAGCAAGGGAAGGCAAAATCCCCCATTTCAGGTTTTGGTGGAATTTCAATTAATTTTTGAACGTCATCAACATTAAGTTCTGCAGCCTTTGCGATTTTATCTGCAATTATTGATTTATAGTTCATATTTACACCTCCGATATATGTAGATTATTGTTTGAATTTACATTTTAAAAGGGAAATAAAAAAACCACCTCTAAAATAGAGGCGGTTGTCCGCGGTACCACTCTAATTGGCTAAAAAGCCCACTTGTTTAGATAACCCACAGGGGTCTTACCATACTTGCAGATGCTTTCTGGCAGAGTCTCCAAGGCTCTTTTCCCAAAAGGTCTGTGTAGAGCTTCCACCGTCCTCTACTCGCTAAAACAGATGTCTTTAGGTACTCTTCCTTTTCATAGACTTTTAAATATTGAGTTTTAAACATAATTATAAAATATTAATTAGAATAATTCAAGATTTATCTATTAGGGTTTACTTTATTTTCATTACCATTTATAAGCCTCTTAATATTGCTTCTATGTAGATATACTATGAAAAGTGAAAGAGCTAAAAGAACTATTAAAAGTTTAGTGTTTTTATATTTGTAGAAGAAAATTAATGAAATTATAAAGCATGATAGCATTGAAGAGACTGATACATAGTTTGTTACATGCTTTAATATCTTCCATATCACCAAAAGTAAAACACCAAGTAAAAAGTCAAGGGCAAATATAATTCCAAAGAAGGATGAAACACCTTTACCTCCCTTAAATTTTGCAAATATAGGGTAGCAGTGCCCAAGTAGAGCACATATTCCAACAAATGCAGCAGCCTCCATTGATAGGTAATGTTTAGCAATAAGAACAGGTAAGAAAACCTTTATTACATCAATAAAGGATACAACAAATCCTGCTTTTTTCCCAAGTACTCTTCCTGCATTTGTTCCACCCATATTTTTGGAACCGTGTTCTCTTATATCAATATTATAAAAGGTTTTTCCAATAACTACTCCTGTAGGGAAAGAGCCGCAGAGGTAGGCTGTGATAAAAAATAATAAGTTCTTCATTTTTACCTCCATTTGTTTAAAATTATGATATATATATTTTATATTATATTTAACGGATATGACAAGGATGTTTTTTTGGTTGTTATTGGCGAAAAAACAGTTTAAAAATTAACCAAATAAAGAACTAAAGAATAAATATAAAGAGTATATAGTAGTTCTTTCAATTATATATAGCATTAAAAGAAGCGATAATAAAATTGGCATATTTGTTGCTAAATATATGTTAAATTTATTTAAAAGGAGAGGTTGATATGGTTGTATTGATAAAAAATATAGAAGTTTATTCTCCAAAATATATAGGTAGGAAAAATATATTGATATTTGATGATAAAATTGCCTATATAGGGGATGATGATATAGATTTAAAACTACCTTTTGCTATAAAAGTTATTGATGGTTCAAAGTATTATGCCTTTCCAGGGTTTATTGATGGACACGTTCATATAACAGGTGGTGGAGGAGAGGGAGGATTTGCAACAAGAACACCTGAAATTGTTTTGTCGGATATTATTAAAGGAGGAATTACAACAATAGTAGGCTGTCTTGGAACAGATGGAGTAACAAGGAGTATGGAAAATCTTTATGCAAAGGCAAGGGGACTTGAAGAGGAGGGAGTAAGTACATATATATATACAGGCTCCTATAGGGTTCCTACTACTACTTTAACAGGAAGTATTATGAAGGATATTATGACGATAGATAAGGTTGTTGGAGTTGGAGAGATAGCACTATCTGACCACAGATCTTCACAACCAAGTATAGAGGAGTTAAAAAGGCTAACAGCAGATGCAAGGGTTGGAGGAATTTTATCTAAAAAGGCTGGGGTAGTTAATATTCATTTAGGTGATGGAGATAGGATGCTAAGCTACTTAATAGAGATCGTAGAAACAACTGAAATTCCAATAACCCAATTTTGGCCAACACATATAAATAGAAATCCAAAGCTCTTTAAAGAGGGGATTGAATATGCAAAGAAGGGTGGATTTATAGATTTTACAACAAGTTCAGATCCAGTATTTTGGGAAGAGGGAGAGGTAAAGGCCAGCCGAGCAATTAAAATATGTTTAGAGGAGGGCGTAAATGAGGAAAATATAACCTTAACTTCAGATGGACAGGGAAGTTTGCCACAGTTTAATGAAAGGGGAGAGTTTGTAAAGCTTGGTATAGGAAGAGTTATTTCTTTATATAAAGAGGTTAGGGATGCGGTGATAGAGGATAACGTTCCAATTGACAAGGCGTTAAAGTGTATAACCCAAAATCCAGCAAAGATATTAAAACTTAAAAATAAGGGAAGAATAGATGTTAATATGGATGCAGATCTAATTTTAGTAGATAAAGATAGTTTAGAGATACAAACAGTTATTGCAATGGGAAAAATATTAATGGAGGAAAGGAATCTTTTGGTTAGGGGAACATTTGAATAAGAGCTAATGTATTAAAAAGAACCTCATCATAAGAGTTAATTAGCTGATGGGGTTCTTTTTTATTGAAAAATATAAATAAACAAATTTGTGGTTGTATTGTAATAAACTACATAATAATGTATAATTATGGTATGAATTTAAGGGGGTGCAATATGAATATAAAAAGAAAATATATAATAATTGGAATTTTAGTATGGATTATGTCGTGGGTTGGTAATGCCTATTATTTTAAAATGGTTAATTTAAAGGAACCTCTATTTTTAAAACACTATTTAGAGGTTAAAGAAGGAATGAGTACGATTAGCCTTTATTATATTGATTTGGCTAATAGGGATGATAAGATTGTTTCTATATACTTTCCTGAAATTGAGTATAGGCCGGTTATATTGAACAAATCAAGTAGAATATATTCAAGAAATTATGAGCTAAAGAGTATTGAATTAAATTTAGTACAGGGGGATACAAAGGATGTTTTAGATAGGTTAAAAAATACTATTATTACAAAGATTGAAGTTGAGTATAAAAATGGAGTAAAGAGGGTTATAGATATAGGAAGAATTTATTTATTTGAAGATACAGAGAAGTATGATTTTACAAATTTAAATAGTGATATTTTAAGATTTAGAGCTATAAGTTCTTCTACAGATGGCAGAACAATAGCTACATTTAAAGCAAATGACAATTTAAAAATAAATAGATTAAACTATAAGTTTACAGAAGTGGATGGATTGTTAAGATTAAAAATTAATGGCAAATTGGTTGATAGAAGTGATTTGTCTATGACAATAGCAAAGGATGAAGAATTTAATGTAGAAGCTCAATTTGAATTTAGTAAAGAGGATAAAATGAGATATAATGTATATAATTTTTTAGTGGATGTAGAATATGAAACTTTAGATGGTAAAAAGGGAGTAAACTCCTTTATGATAGACAATCAATTTATGAATAGTGATATCTTTAATGTGCTTAAATATGTAAGAAATGGAGGAAATATTAGATGAATAAGGGAGCGTATAACAATCTTTTTTGGGGTATGGTTTATGCATTTTTAAATGTTAACGTAGGCATTATAAACATATTCCCTAACTTTATTGGATATATTTTTATTTTTTATGCCTTAACTAAGCTATCAGCTGAAAATGAGATATTTAACAAGGCAAAGATACCAACATTAATTTTAATACCAATTGGAATTAAGGATATACTTGAGCAGAATTCTTTATATAGGCTGTTTGAAACGCAGAATAGTAGAATCCTTTTAAATTTTTTAGGTTCATTAGAAGCTGTTTTATTTTTATATGTTCTTTATATTTTATGTGAAGGTATATCTTCTATTTTGAAGGATAGAGGAATTTTAAATATAGAAAAATCAATTAAAAATGCATTTAAAGTATTTTCTATTTTTTCGGTATTTGTCATATTATACAATCCGTTCTTACTAAATTTACCTTCAGAATTTGGATTAATAGCTATTATTTCTGCAATTGTGTGTTCTGGAACAGGACTGTATATAGGTTTTTTATTTAAAAAAGTTGGAAATTCAATATAATCATTAATTTGGTGTGAACTTTTTGTTTGAAAACGTACTATTCTTGTAATGTAATTGTTCTAATGTTTGATTGAAGGTGCACCCGAGTGTAGAGAAAAAATAAATAACACTTAGGGTGCACTTTATGTTTGAAGATAATAATTAAGTTTATGACAAGCCTAAAAATCCATTAATATAACCTAAAAAATTAGTTTGATTTTATAATTTTATAAATTGCTTCAATGGCATATTTTACCTCATCCTCTGTGTTCTTATGTCCAAAGCTAAACCTTACTGTTCCCTTTGGGATGGTGTTTAAAGTTTTATGGGCAGATGGTGCACAGTGGAGTCCAACCCTTGTCATAATTCCATAATCTCTATCTAATAAAAAGGCAACCTCTGAATTATCAATTCCTTCAAAATTTAGTGAAACAACAGCAACTCTATTTTTTATATCATCATATCCAATTAGTCTTATTCCTTCTATGTTTTTTATTCCATCTATAAATATTTTAGTTAAATAAAGTTCCTTTTCTCTTATTGCCTTTGTTGTTTCCTTTTGTATGTATTTTAAAGATGCATTAAGCCCATAAATTACAGGAAGGCATAGGGTTCCTGCTTCAAATTTATCAGGAAGATATTCTGGTTGTTCTTCTGATTCAGATAGGCTTCCTGTTCCACCCTCAATTAAAGGAGTTATTTTTGATGCAAAGTCGTGGGTTATTATAAAACCACCTATTCCTTGAGGACCAAGAAGTCCTTTATGTCCTGTAAAACATAGTGCACTTAAATTTGTCTTTTTAAAGTCTATATCAAATACTCCTGCAGTTTGTGCACTGTCTAATATAAAATGTATATTGTGCTTTTTAAATATAGAACCCAGCCTCTCAATATCCTGCATTGTACCGCATACATTTGAAGCATGGGATATTACTGCAAGTTTTGTATTAGGCCTAATTAATTTTTCTACTATGTCATAGTCTATTTGTCCGTATATATCACAGGGGATTTTAGTAAATTCTATTCCTTGTTTTTTGAGGCTATTAAGTGGTCTCATTACTGCGTTATGTTCCATTGAAGATATAAGAACGTGATCGCCCTGTTTTAAAAATCCCTTTAAGAGCATATTTATACTTTGGGTTATGTTCATAGTAAAGACAGTAGATAGCGGATTGTCAAAGTTAAATAGGCTGCATAAAAGTTCCCTTGTTTCATATACTATTTGTGCAGCAGAGTAGGAATTTTGGTAGCTTCCACGTCCAACGTTACTCCCTATATTCTCTATAAAATCACATACAGCCTGTGAAACACACTTAGGTTTTGGATATGTAGTTGCAGCATTGTCAAGATATACTCTTTTCATAGTTTCACTCCCTCATAAACGCTAATTTAATTAGTTATTCTTTAGTTTTCATTTTTATATAACGAATCTATTTTAGACAAGTATAACAATTATATTTTAACATATTATTTAGTCTAATAAAAAATTTATGTATAGATTAAAACCTTAAAGAATATAAAAAATAAGTTCACTAAGGTGAAAAAATACATCTATAGTTTCTTAAGCTCCAACTGTCATATATTTTGGGTATGAATATTATGACGTTTTATTAATATTAATTTGTAATTTTTTTAATATTGTTATAAAATAAAAATAAAAGGGGGTTGATGAAATGAGCAAGCCGCTAATTGGAATAACCTGTGATTATATGATTTCAGATAAGGATTTATCTTTAGGACAGGAGAGAAACTATGTTGCAAAGGATTTTGTTGATGTAGTTATGGAGGCTGGGGGAGTACCAGTTTTAATTCCAATAATAAATAGTGAAGAGGATCTATTGAAGATAATGGATACATTAGATGGGATTATATTATCTGGTGGTTCTGATGTAAACCCAATATACTATGGAGAAGAGCCATCGCTTCATGTTGGATTTACATATACTCCAAGGGACTTGTGTGAACTTTTCATAGTAAAGGCAGCAATAGAGAAGGATATGCCTATACTTGGAATAAGTAGAGGTCAGCAGATAATAACTGTTGCCTTTGGAGGAAAGCTCTATCAAGATATTAGTGATGTTGAGGGAACATATATAAATCACTTCCAGAGAGCAGGAATACACGATATAGGTCATTATGTTGATATTCAAAAGGGTACAAAGCTCTATGAGGTATTTGACACAGATAGGATATTAGTTAATAGCTTCCACCACCAATCAGCAAAGATTGTTCCAAAGAATTTTATTGTATCTGCCTATTCATCAGATGGAGTGATTGAGGCTATAGAGCATGAAAGTAAGCCTATTATGGCAGTTCAGTGGCACCCAGAGCTTATGGCTAAAAAGCATCCGGTTATGACAAGACTATTTGAGTATTTTATAAAGCAGTGCAGATAAAAAATACCCTTTCTAAGTCGTTATGATTTAGAAAGGGTATTATATCTTTAAATTGTGTTTGACAGTATTGTTAGTGAAATTGGTTCAACATCAATTGATGACGTAAATTTTCTTTTTGGAGTTTCATAAACACTATTTTTGTCTACATAAAGGTGCCATTCTCCTTCAGGAAGGCTTAGTTTTACTGTATTATTATTTGCATTGTATATTACAATTATGTCCTTAAAGCTATCAAAGTTTGCATTGTCTTTAATTATAAACATAACAGTATTTTTAGGTGATTGTAAAAATTCTATGTGTCTTTCTATAAGTTCCCTATCCTTTATCCTAAATGCAGGATGATTTTTTCTAAAGTTAATAAGTCCCTTTAGGTAGTTATAAACATCAATATTTTTAACCTTTAGGCTCCAATCTACTTTGTTTATTTCGTCCTTTGCGTTGTAGCTGTTTTCAACACCCTTTTTAGTTCTTAAAAATTCATCTCCAGAGTGAATAAAGGGTACACCTTGTGATGTTAGGACAATACCATAGGCCAATTTGTGCATACTTTTTAAATCCTCAAAGAGGTCCTTTGAATTAGATATATTTAGTTTATCCCAAAGAGTATGGTTGTCGTGGCAGGAGATGTAGTTTATGTTTTGGCAAGGTGATACATAAAGATTAGGAAGTCCCTTTACACATTCCTTTATTGTATCCTCAAGATTTAAAGCACCACTTACAAAGCCTTTTTCTTTATATTCGAATACACTGCCTCGAACTGAATTTCTAATAGTATCATTGAAGAAGCCAATACCTAAAAGTTTGCCTGAATTTTTTTGTATTGCCCTTATATCCTCTTCTATACCTGTTGGTATGTTCCATCCTTCTCCATATATCATTGCATAAGGATTTATTTTTAATACTTCATCCCTTACTCTATTCATTGTTTCAATATCGTGTAGCCCCATTAAATCAAATCTATATCCATCTATATGGTATTCTTTAGTCCAATACTTAACAGAGTCCACTATAAATCTTCTCATCATGTAGTTTTCTGATGCAGTATCGTTACCACATCCACTTCCATTTATAAAACTTCCATCAAGATTTTTTCTAAAATAATAACCTGGAACTAATCCTTCAAAATGTGTATGTTGTGCCTCATACATATGGTTGTACACAACGTCCATATTAACTCCAATTCCTATGCTGTGGAGCTTTTTAATTAATTTTTTAAGCTCAACTATTCTGCTCTTTTGAGAAAATGGGTTTATAGAATAGGAGCCTTCAGGGCAGTTATAGTTTTGAGGGTCGTAGCCCCAGTTATATTTGTCAAGAGGATATTTTTCATCAACGCTTTTATAGCTAAAATCATACATAGGCATTATTTGTAAATGTGTTATGCCAAAATCTTTTATGTGGTAAAGGGCAGTTTGCACACCTTCATAATTCGTATTCTCTTCAGTAAGACCTAAAAATTTTCCCTTTAGATTTACACCGCTTGTAGAATCTATTGTAAAATCCCTTATACTAACTTCATAGATTATAGCGTCAACGTTTGCATTTAATTTTATATAACTGTCTTCTTCAAAACCATCTGGATTTGT
Organism: Caloramator sp.; assembly: GCA_026418935.1. Taxonomy (GTDB): domain Bacteria; phylum Bacillota; class Clostridia; order Clostridiales; family Caloramatoraceae; genus Thermobrachium. Next base: position 12,556 of record JAOAAJ010000109.1, read on the forward strand.
TGATTTTAAATCTACAATTGCACCTCTAAGTCCGTTTACTCCAACTGCATAGGCATAGGGGTCGACTACAACATTTCTTTTTCCATATACATAAGCCTCATAGTTGTAAAAAAATCCATCTAAATCTCCATCTATTTTTATATAGTAAACGCCCTTTTGTAAACTTTGCATTTCAAACACTTCAGGTTCTTCTTCTATAGTAGGGTCAAAATTTTTATAGAGAAGAAGATTAATTTTTTCTGCAATAGGAGACCATACATAAAATTCCGTATATTCTTTGTTATAAATATATCCAAGGGGCCCATCATAGGCATAAAGAAGATTAAATTCATCGGTTTTGAATAGAGGAGAGTAGTTTACATTAAGAAGATATCCTTCTATTAAAACATAGCACTCCTTTTTAATATCGATATGTCCATGTATGCTTATACATATATCATCACCACAGAGGGCTATTTTTTGTATTTCGTGGGCTATATTTTGTTGAAATACCTTTATTCTTGTGTTTTTGTTTATTCTAATTTTATGTTCCTTTATTCCATGTACTGCTATTTGGCTAAAGCTTTTTAGGTATGAATACAGCATATTTATTTCTCCCTTCAAATTATAGTGTCTTTTACTATTTTATATTTTTTTTATAAAAAAAGGAATATAAAATTATTTTATAATTTAGGATATTTAAAAAGTTATGATTGTCGCTTTAATAAATCAAAGAAGACAATTTTTTAAAATGAATTACAATATTGAGTTGTTTTTTAATAAAATAGTTAATATCCAATAAATAAAAATAATCAATAAATTAATTAAATAAAAAATATAAACACAATATAAAATATTGCGAAAACAAATAATAAAAGTTAAAATATCCTTATAGTATGTTAACCGTTTAACAAATATTGGGGGGATTGTATGATAAACCTAACCATTGATGGAGTTAAAATTTCTGTTGAAGAGGGAACAACCATACTTGAGGCTGCAAGAATGCTTGGTAAAGATATACCAACTCTTTGCCATGACGAAAGACTAAAGCCCCACGGGGCTTGTAGACTATGTGTTGTCGAGGTTGAGGGTGCAAGAAGCCTTCTGGCATC
>JAOAAJ010000121.1 GCA_026418935.1 Caloramator sp.
TTTGATAAAGACACATTCATATACCAACAAACCTTTAAATTCAAAGATGGAAAACTTATTGATGATAAAACTTATAAAATAATACCTTGTTCTGTTTCATCTGTAAAATATAGAAACAACTATCAGCCAACTCTATTAACTGGAAAAGATGCACAGAGGGTTTTAGACCGCATAAAGATGTATAGTAAGTAAAAACAAGTCCCTATGAAGTATAACCATCATAGGGACTATTTTTTATCCAAATATATTCTTTTCCTGTTCAAGTATATATTGATTTGTATACAGTCTATAGTAGTACCCCCTCTTTTTCATAAGCTCCCTATGATTTCCATCTTCAATTATCTTCCCATCTTTTATAACAAGTATTCTATCTGCTGATTTTATAGTAGAGAGCCTGTGGGCAATAATAAAGCTTGTTCTTCCCTTTAAAACCTTTGAAATTGCCTGCTGTATCATATGCTCTGTTTCAGTATCTACAGAGGATGTTGCCTCATCTAAAATAAATATACTTGGGTTTGCAACAATAGCCCTTGCAATTGATATTAACTGTCTCTGCCCAACAGATAGCTTAGAACCACCTTCGCCAACTTCTGTTTCATAACCCTTTACAAGGGACATAATAAATTCGTGGGCATTGGCAAGTTTTGCTGCCTCAACAATCTCCTCAAAGCTTGCCTTCAGATTACCATATTGTATGTTATCCTTTATAGTACCGCTAAAAAGGTGTGGCGTTTGAAGAACATATCCAAGGCTTGAATGAAGCTTTGATAGAGGAATTGACTTATAATCCATCCCATCTATATAAATGGTTCCACTTGTTGGTTCATAGAATCTACACAAAAGATTAACTATTGTACTTTTCCCAGAACCCGTTTCTCCAACAAGTGCAATGCTCTGTCCTGCCTTTACTTTAAGGTTGAAATTCTCAAGTACATCCTCCCCATCCTTATATGAAAATGAAACATCTTTAAACTCGATTTCACCATTTATCTTTTTAATTTGTGATAGCTCACCATAGTCTTTAATTTCAACCTCTGTATCAATTAAAGATATAACTCTTTCTGCGGCAGTTTGTGCAGATATAAATTCCGCCATAACCCTTGCAAGTTCCCTTACAGGGTCAAAAAACTGAATAGAGTAGGATATAAAGGCAGCAAGAGTACCAAAACTAATAGTTTCTAATATTACGCTTCTTCCTCCAAAGTTTAGCGCAAGGGCAGTACCAATGCTTCCAAGTGTCATAACAAGGGGCATATAAATTGAGGATAAAATAGCAGCCCTGACTGATGATGAGAACATACTCTTTGTTAATTCCTTGAACTCATCTATATTTTTATCTTCAATGTTTAATATCTTTGAGGTTTTTGCTCCCATTATGCCCTCATTAAAGGCTCCTGTTATCTGTGAATTTATCCTTCTTACCTTTCTATATTCAAACAAAATCTTTTTTTGAAAATATATGCTTAAAACTGCAAGAAAGGGTACAACGCTAAGTGTAATTAGAGCAAGCTTTACATTTAGTATAAACATATACACAACAATGGAGCCCATTATTGCAATTCCCCAAATAAAATCAACAATTCCCCAAGCCAAAGTATCTCCAATTCTTGCAACGTCGGAGGTTAGTCTTGCCATAATCCAACCAACGGGTGTTTTGTCGTAGTAGGAAAAGGAGAGCTTTTGAAGCTTATTGAAGGCACTTTTTCTTATGTCGTAGCACAGCCCCATATCTATTTTCCCTGCAAGTGCAATCAACCACCATACATTAAAAACCTGAACTACAATAAGAGTTAGGTAGATTAATATAAATTTCAAAAACCCATCAAGGGAATTATTTTTAACAAAATTATCTATTGCATATTTATTTAAGAAGGGGAAGGTTGCATCAATTACACCAACCCCAATCATAACAATAATCAAAAACAAAACCGAATTTCTATACTTCTTTAAAAAATCAAACAGCCTTTTCCATAGATGCAAATCAAAATTCTTTTTAAATTCCTGTTCTCTAATCTCCATAATATCACCACCTTATTCCTCATCAAGCTGACTTTGAATATCCCACAGCCTCCTGTAGAAGCCCCCTTGGTTTATAAGCTCCTCGTGGCTTCCAATTTCAACAATTCTTCCCTTATCAAGTACAATTATCCTATCACATTCGTGGGCTGTTGTTAGCCTGTGGGTTATTATAATTGTTGTGGTATCTTTGCTTCTCTCCTTAAGCCTTTGCCTTATGTTCTGTTCAGTTTCTGTATCAACGGCACTTAAGGAATCATCAAAAATCAATACCTTATAGTCCTTGATAACGCACCTTGCAATAGCAACCCTCTGTTTTTGTCCTCCAGATAGGGTAACACCCTTTTCACCAATCTGCGTTTCATAACCCTTTTCAAAGGACAAAATTGTATCGTGTATATCAGCAATTTTACTTGCTTCAAAAATACTTTCTTCCTCTACACTTTTTTCTGAAATTGCAATGTTTTCCCTTAAAGTCTTTGAAAAGAGGAAACAGTCCTGTGCCACAAGCCCAATGTTTTGCCTTAAGTAGTTTTTGTTTATCCTCTTTAGCTCAACTCCATCAAGTTCAATAGAACCCTTTTTATAATCATACAGCCCAAGTAGAAGATAGGCTAAAGTGGATTTACCAGAACCTGTAGGTCCAATAATTGCAACTGTCTCTCCCTTATTTATGTTAAATGTTATATCCTTTAAAACCTCCTTATCATCTTTATAAGAGAAGGACAGGTTTTTAAATTCTATATTTCCTTCAATATTTGGTTTAATTCCAGATTCACAATCCTCAAGTGGTTCCTTCAAAATTTCATTTATACGTCCTATTGCAACAAAGCTTTTACCCATATCAGATAATATTCTTCCAAGCTGTCTTATTGGCCAAAGAAGCATACCGATGTAGCTTATAAAAATTATAAGTGTTCCAAGTGTAATAACTCCCCTTGATGCAAGATAAACACCATATACTACAACAAGGAATGTTTGAAGCATACACATTGCATCGGATGAGGACCAAAAGTAGGCAAAAGTTCTCATAAGCTTTAAAAGATGGTCTCTATAGGTCCTATTTTTTTCTTCAAATTTTTCAATCTCAAACCCTTCACGGTTAAAGGCCTTAACAACCCTAACACCTGTTAAATTCTCCTGAAGTACTGCAGACATTTCACCCTCTGCCTCATCACAAAGTTGAAACTGCTTTTTTACCTTCTTAAAGAATATATAAGATGCAGCAAATATTATAGGAAGAAGTGAAATTGAGACTAAGGCATACTTTGCATTGTAGTAAAACATTATTGATAGTATAAATAAAAACATAAAAATAGTTCTTCCTATTTCAACAAACTGCACTGCCAAGAAGCTCTTTATTGTTTCAACGTCGGATGTACATCTTTGAATCAAATCTCCAGTTTTAGCCTCAACGTGAAAGTTGTAGTAAACCCTTTGAAGATGGCTGTATAGGCTATCCCTTAAATTTTTAGCAGTAGCCTCTGCGGCTTGACTTGCCCATTTTCCCTTTATAAACATAAAAAGTCCATTAAGTGCTGTAATTAAAACTATTAGGAGGGCAACAATATAAAGGTGTTTTCTTAAATAATCCCTACCTCCAAGATAGTTAAAAAGAGATAGAACATAACTACTTTCAATTTCCTTGTTTCCAATAACAGAGTCGATGCTTGTTTTAATAATGATTGGAATTATAACTGACAAAAAGGATGAAATTATAATGGATATACTTGCAAATATGTATTTCAATCTATATCCCTTCATAAATTTAAAAAACATATTTTCACCTCCAATAACAAATAAAAAAGGCCATAGGTACTAAACCTATGACCAGATTGACAAAAAGGTAAAAGCTCAATTGGACGTACCAAGGCCAGGTTGTACCAAATATATGTAAATATTAACTTTGTTTAATAAATATCTCATTCCAATCATCAGTACAACCTCCCTTCACAAAATTTGATTTAGAACAAATTAATATTTCAAGATTAACTATAACATAGTTTAAATTACAAATCAAGAAAATTTTGAAAAAATGACAAACAAATATCAGATGCTTTTATTTATCGTAAACAAACTAATGTTCGAATAGTTTTGTAATAATTGAAGATAATATTATTATAAAGGAAAAAGTTCCACAAAAATACACTATAGAAAAGAGGGATGCATATGGATTATAATAAAATTGAGGATGCAGTAATGAAAAATGCCCTAAACATGTTTTCTCAAAGTGCTGTAAAATTTTTTGGAATTGATAAGCGAATAATTGCTCCAGCAAATACAGAAATAAAAAATATTGAGATTAATACAAATTATACTGATTATATTTTTTACACTGATGATGGCAGTTATATTCATTTTGAGTTTCAAACAACAAATAAAAAAAGTGATTTAAGAAGATTTCTCTTCTATGACGCTTCACTTATATATAGAGAAAACAGAAAAATAGAAACAATAGTTGTCTATTCTTCTGATATAAAAGAAGTAAAGTCAGAGTTGGATATGGGAAGTATAAAATATTCTATAAAGGCGTTTTATATGTGTAGTTTAGATGGTGATAGTATATTTGAAAATATTAAGCAGAAGATAGAAAAGGGAGAAGAACTTGAGGATGTTGATATATTAAAACTAACTTTTATTCCGCTAATGAATAGCAAAATAAATAAAGCACAAAGGGCAGTTAATTGCATAAAAACAGCAGCTCAAATAAAAAATAATGAAAATAAAATTCAGTGTATTAGTATGTTGTTTGCATTACTTAACAAGTTTGGCGATGATGAAATTAAAAAGAGTATATGGGAGGTGTTTGAAATGACTGAAATAGGAAGAATGATTTTTGAAGATGGTATAAAAAAGGGAAGAGAAGAAGGGTTAAAGGAAGGAAAAATAGAAACTATACTTAAATTACTTGTAAAAAAGTTTGGTAAAGTACCAGAGGAATATAAGGAAAAGTTGAGAAATTTATCTTTAGAAATAATAGATATAATTTTAATTGAAATAATTGATATGAAGGACATAAAGGAATTAGAGAAATATCTACAATAAGTAAAAGAATATAAGCATCTTTTATCTTACCAAGCATCTAAAATAGATGTATATTTTTTTGTAAAAATATACTGGTGAGACACTCCCACATTTATTATAGAACTTATTTTTATATAAGAAATTATATTATGTATTAAAATACTCATATCCTATTCTAAATTTATAAAAACAGGGAAAAATAAGTTTAAAAAATATGAGGGAGTGATATAGATGAATAGATTGATAAATGAAAAATCCCCATATCTTCTTCAGCATGCCCACAACCCTGTTGATTGGTATCCTTGGTCGGATGAGGCCTTTAGAGAGGCAAAAGAAAAGGATAAGCCAATATTTTTGAGCATAGGCTATAGCACCTGTCACTGGTGTCACGTTATGGAAAAAGAGAGCTTTGAGGATAAAGAG
>JAOAAJ010000024.1 GCA_026418935.1 Caloramator sp.
CCTTTGCAGGATTAGTTTACACAATGGTTTATGCAAATAAAGGTAAGAGAAATCCTGAATATTCAGTTTCTAAAGAAGCAAACGAATACTTTAAAAAAGAAACAATTAAAGAAGAAGGAAAGCATGAATTTAATTTAGGACATAAGTTAGTTCTCATAACAATTTTAGTAGGAATAATATGGGTTGTATGGGGAGTAACAAAGAAGGCCTACTATATACCAGAAATTGCATCACAATTTTTTGTTATGGGACTTGTTGCAGGTATAATAGGTGTTATATTTAAACTAAATGATATGAAGATTGATGATATTGCAACATCATTCCAAAGAGGAGCAGCAGACTTAGTTGGAGCAGCACTTGTTGTAGGTATGGCAAAGGGAATATTGATAATACTTGGTGGTTCTGATCCTTCAACTCCAACTGTATTAAATACAATTTTAAATGGAATGGGTAAAACAGTTGGTCAAATAGGTGGAGCATTTGCAGCTTGGTTTATGTATTTATTCCAATCAATATTCAATTTCTTTGTTGTATCAGGTTCAGGTCAAGCAGCTCTAACAATGCCAATAATGGCACCACTTTCAGACATAGTTGGAGTTTCAAGACAGACAGCCGTACTTGCTTTCCAACTTGGTGATGGTTTAACAAATGTTATAGTTCCAACATCTGCATGCTTAATGGGTGTATTAGGAGTTGCAAGAATAGATTGGGGTAAATGGGCAAAATGGCAAATTAAAATGCAAGGTTTCTTATTCCTATTAGGAACAATATTTGTTTTAATAGCACATTTTATAGGATTCTAATATTATTGAAAAATAGCAAAAGGCAAATTTGTCTTTTGCTATTTTTTTTGTTGCATTTTTTTGTATGTAGTCATATAATAATACATGAACAATTATTCATATATTCAAGTGAGGTGATTCTATGGACAAAAAAATAGATGTATGTTCCTGCAATATAATACACGAAGATGTAGTTACAAAAGTTAGAGATAAAATGCCTGAAGAGGAGAAACTTTTCGATTTAGCAGAGTTTTTCAAAGTATTTGGAGATAGTACAAGAATAAAAATAATGTATGCACTTTTTGAACAAGAAATGTGTGTATGTGATATTGCAGCTCTACTTAATATGACTCAATCTGCAGTATCACATCAGCTTAGGGTATTAAAGCAGGCAAGGCTTGTTAAATACAGAAAAGAAGGAAAGGTGGTTTATTATTCCCTTGATGATGAGCATATAAAGGATATTGTAAAAGAGGGACTTGAACATATTAATGAAGGGAGATGAGGGATTTGAAATATGAATATTATTTAGAAGGTTTAGGCTGTGCAAACTGTGCAGCAAAGATGGAAAAAAGGATAAAAGAGTTGAAGGGAGTAGACTTTGCTTCAATTGATTTCGTTAATAAAAAGCTAATTATTGAAACAAAGGACGTTGAAGCTGTATCAAAAGAGGCTGAGAATATCATAAAGAGTATAGAGTCTCATGTGAATATGGTAAGTATGAATAATGTACAGGATGAATTAGAAGAAAAGGAAGAAAAGAAATCAATTATAAAGTATTTAGTTGGAGTAGGACTATTTTTGATAATGTTATTTGCTAATAATATAAACATAAAATTATCCCTTGCATTTGTTTCATATATTTTAATTGGAGGCGACATTGTTTTTAAAGCCTTTAAAAATGTTATAAAGGGACAGATATTTGATGAAAACTTTTTAATGACAGTTGCAACCTTTGGTGCCTTCTTAATAGGAGAGTATCCAGAGGCAATTTCTGTTATGCTCTTTTACAAAATAGGTGAAACACTACAGGATATGGCTGTTGATAAATCAAGAAAATCAATTAAGAGCCTGTTAAAACTTAAGGCTGAGTTTGCAAATCTACTAAAAGACAACGATGTTATTATGGTAAAACCTGAGGAGTTAAATATAGGTGACATAATTCTTGTAAAAGCAGGAGAAAGAATACCTGTAGATGGAGTAGTTGTTGAAGGTGTAAGTTCTTTAGATACATCTGCATTAACCGGTGAATCAATGCCTGTTTTTGTACAAATGGGTAAAGAAGTTTTATCAGGAAGTATAAATTTAGATGGTATAATAAAAGTAAAAGTTACAAAGGCCTATAAAGATTCAACAGTAAAAAGGATATTGGATTTAGTGGAGAATGCAGCAGCAAATAAAGCAAAAACAGAAAACTTTATAACTAAGTTTGCAAGATATTATACACCAATAGTAGTTGCACTATCATTTTTACTATCTATACTTCCTCCTATTTTAGGATATGGAACATTTAGAGATTGGATATACAGAGCCTTAATATTTTTAGTAGTATCCTGTCCGTGTGCACTTGTAATATCAATACCACTTAGCTTCTTTAGTGGTATAGGTCTTGCTTCAAAAAGGGGTATTTTAATAAAGGGAAGTAACTATATTGAAGCTCTATGTGATTTAAATACAGTTGTTTTTGATAAAACAGGCACGCTAACTTTAGGAAAGTTTAAGGTATCAGATATAGTTTCAATGAATGGGTTTGATAGAGAAGATGTTTTAAAGTATGCAGCCTATGTTGAGAGCTTTTCTAACCACCCAATTGCAGTTTCAATTGTAAAGGAGTATGAAGGAGAAATAGACAAAGCTAAAGTAACAGAACTAAAGGAGATAGCTGGACAAGGTATAATTGCAAATGTAGAAGATAAAAAAGTAATGGTTGGAAATTTAAAGCTAATTGAATCTAATGGTGTAGAGGCTCTAAAAGGTTTAAAAGGAACAGTAGTATTTGTAGCAGTTGAAGGAATATTAGCAGGGTATATAACTATAAAAGATACAATAAAAGGTTCAAGTAAGCAAGTTATAGAAAAACTAAATAATTTAAATATAAATACAATAATGTTAACAGGTGATAATAAAACTTCTGCAGAGGATGTGGCAAGACAAATAGGCATAAAGGAATATTATTATGGACTTCTTCCACAAGAAAAGGTGGAAAAGTTTAATGAGATTAAGAAAAAGTCTTATGGAAAGGTTGCCTTTGTTGGTGATGGAATAAATGATGCACCAGTTCTCAAAATATCAGATGCAGGAATTGCAATGGGTGCATTAGGTCAAGATGCTGCAATTGAAGCAGCAGATATAGTAATAACAAATGACGAAATAGAAAAGGTTTATGAAGCAGTTAAAATTTCAAAGTACACAAGGAAAGTTGTTCTACAAAACATTATTTTAGCTCTTTCAATAAAAATATTGGTGTTAGCATTAGCAGCAGTAGGTTTGTCTAATATGTGGGAGGCAGTTTTTGCAGATGTAGGTGTTGCACTCCTTGCAGTATTAAACTCAAGAAGAATATTAAAAATGAATAAGTAATAAAATAATTACCTAATGAAGTATTTTTAATTAAAAAATTTGCATATAATAAAAACCCCTTAAAGGATTTTTAAATAAATTCCTTTAAGGGGTATATTTGTATTATTTATTTAATTTCCTTTAAAACTGCAAGTAGATAGTCCCACATTCTCTTTACAGATGATATGCTAATGTGTTCATCTGGTGTATGAACATCATATAGATTTGGTCCAAAGGAAATCATATCAACATCTTCACCTAATTTTTCTTTAAATAGACCACATTCAACACCAGCGTGGATTGCAACTATTTCTGCATCCTTTCCAAACATCTTCTTATATACATCCATAAATAGCTGTCTTAATTTTGAATCTGGGTCGTATTGCCATTCTGGGTAGTCTGAATCTGCAACAAGTTCAGCACCTATAACTTCAGCAACCTTCTTTGCTTGATTTAATATGTTGTATTTTAAGCTTCTTACTGAACTTCTAACAGCAGATTGGAAAAGAACCTCATCTTCCTTTGTTTCTACAACACCAAGGTTAGTTGAACTTTCAACAAGTCCTTCAATTGCCATACTCATTGTTTGTATTCCGTTTGGAATTAAAACAAGTGATGCTATAACCTTTTTCTTTGTATCCTCATCAAAACATTTGTTAATTTCCTTATCAGCCTTTAAAGTAAATACATTTATATTTGCATCTGAACTTCTAAGTTCATTCTTTAGAGTCTTATCCCATTCATTGATTTTTTCTTGAAGCTTTGGAAGTTCAGTTTCATTTAATAAAATAGTAGCATCACACTCTCTTGGAATTGCATTCATCTTAGAGCCACCGTTTATTTCAACCAAATCAAAGCTTATTGTATTTAGAAGGTCGTCTAAAATTCTACCCATTATTTTATTTGCATTTCCTCTTCCTTTGTCTATTTCCATACCAGAGTGACCACCCTTAAGACCTCTAATACTAATAGTGTAAGCAACCTTGTTTTTATCAGCATCTACAAAGTTTGCTTTAACCTTATGAGTTGTTCGTACACCACCTGCACAACTAACAAGAAGTTTACCTTCTTCTTCAGAATCTATATTTATTAGCATTTTTCCCTTTAAATTGCTTCCATCAAGTGCCATTGCACCACCCATACCAGTTTCTTCTTCAACAGTTAAAAGAACTTCTATTGGTGGGTGAGGAATATCCTTTGATGCAAGAATTGCAAGTGCGTAAGCCATTGCAATACCGTTATCTGCTCCAAGTGTTGTTCCATTTGCGTATATGTAATCCCCATCTAATCTAAGTTGTATAGCATCTTTTTCAAAATCGTGTCTTGTATCTTTGTTCTTTTCACAAACCATATCCATATGTCCTTGTATAATTACAGTTGGAGCATTTTCATATCCTTCTGTTCCAGGCTTTTTAATTATTACATTTAGTGCTTTATCTTGAATAACCTCAAGGTTATGTTTTTTTGCAAAATCAACAAGATAGTCACTTATTGCCTTTTCATTTCCTGATCCTCTTGGAATCTTGGATATTTCTTCAAAATATTCAAATACTAATTGTGGTTCTAATCCTCTTAAAACGTCAGCCATTTTACTACCTCCCTATAGGTTTTTTATTACATAATTATTATATGAAAATAAAAAATATTAATCAATCTAATTATTTAGAAAAATTATAAAAATTTATTGACTTCAAAATTCAGATAAATTATAATAAAAACAAACATAAATAAACACAAACAAACATAAAATAATATTAAAACAAACACAAATGAACAAGAGGTGAATATATGAAGGTTCTGCAATATACCTTTAAAAGCGAAATGGCACTCCATGCAAGACCTACAACAATGATTATATCAGAGACCAACAAATTTAAATCTGATATAAGAATAGAAAAAGATAATATAACAGTTAATGCTAAGAGCTTAATAAGCGTGTTAAGCCTTGTGGTAGACAAAGGTGATACTATTAGAATAGTTATAGAGGGTTCTGATGAAGAAGAGGCTTATAATTCAATAAAAAACCTATTTGATAATTTAGAGGATTAGGTGATGTTATGTTTGCTGAGGAAAGAAAAGCAAAAATACTCGAAATGATAAATTCAGGAAATAGCGTTAGAGTTTCAGAACTTTCAAAGTTATTTAATGTGTCTGAAGCAACAATAAGAAGAGATTTGATTGAACTTGAACAGGCAGGTTGTATTGTAAGAACGCATGGAGGAGCAGTATCTAATACAAGTACAAATTTTGAACCTTCATTTAAAGAAAAGCAGGATAAATTCTTAAAGGAAAAAGAACAAATTGCCAAAAAAGCAGCTTCGCTAATAGAGGATGGAGATACAGTCACCATTGACTCAGGTACGACAACCCAATTTATTTCAAAATATATAAATGCTAAAGCTGTAACAGTTGTAACAAATTCAGTCAACCTTGCAGATGAACTATCAGATAGGGAAGACATAGAGGTAATAGTAACTGGAGGACTTCTTAGAACTAAAACAAAGGCAATGGTTGGGCCTGTTGCTGAGGAAACTTTAAAAAAACTAAAAGTTGATAAACTTTTTTTAGGTGCTAATGGAGTTTCAATTAAGTCAGGTGTAACTACTCCTAATATAGTTGAGGCTAACACTAAAAGAGTAATGATAGAGGGAGCCAAAGAGGTGTATTTATTAATAGATAGTTCTAAATTTGATGAGGTTAATTTTTCATTAATATGCCCCGTATCAAAAATAGATTATATTATTACTGATAAACTTCCTAAGGACTATGAAAAATATCAGCATTTAGGTATAAAATTCATACTAATATAAGAAGGTGATAAATTGATTTATACAGTAACATTAAACCCAGCAATAGATAAAACAATAGTACTTGATAAACTCTCATTAGGACAAGTAAATAGAAGTATAAGCTCAAGGGATGATATAGGGGGAAAGGGAATAAATGTTGCAAAGGTTATAAAAAATTTAGGTTACAATGTATGTGCTTTAGGATTTATTGGTAAAGAAAATAGCGATTATATATATCGAAAGTTAAATAAGTATGGTGTTTGTCACGATTTTATTGAGGTTGATGGAGAAACAAGAACAAATATTAAGATTGTTGAGAGGGATGAGGGAATATTTACGGATATAAATCAATGTGGTTTTAGTGTAGATAACCTTGACGTAGAGAAGTTGATAAAAAAGCTTAAAAATAGGGTTAATAAAGATGATGTTGTAGTTCTTTCGGGTAGCCTACCAAAGGGAATTGATAATAACATATATAAAGTTATAATTGAACAATTAAAAACACAAAATGTGAAGGTAATACTTGATGCCGAAGGACAAGCATTAAGATATGGAATTGAGGCACAACCATATTTAATTAAACCTAATATCAATGAGTTAAAAACCATTGTCCACTGCAGTGAAAACATAGAAGACATAAAGAAAGCAGTTAAAGAGTTTGTAGAAAAGGGAATAATAGTTTCAGTATCTATGGGAGAAAATGGAGCTCTTTTATTAACAAAGGAACACAGCTTATATTCAAAACCATTAAAGGTAGATGTAAAAAGTACTGTTGGTGCAGGTGATTCAATGGTTGGAGCTTTTGCAATAGGTATACACGAAGATATGTCTTTAGAGGATACCTTTAGACTTGCGATTGCATCTTCTACTGCAAAAGTAACAATGGAAGGTAGTCAAGCACCAGACAGAAAACAAATACTAAAATATGTAGAATTAATAGAAGTACAGAGGAGGTAACAACAATGGAATTACAAAAAATCTTAGCACCAGAAAGAGTACAATTTAACTTAAAATCAAAATCAAAAATGGAGGTAATAGAAGAACTTGTAGACATTTTATATAGAGACGGAAAAATTACAGATAAAGAAAAATTTGAAGAGGTGGTGATAAGAAGAGAAGAGGAATTTACAACAGGAATTGGAATGGGAGTTGCAATACCTCATGGAAAGTCAGAATATGTTGTAGAACCAGCTTTAGTTTTTGGCTTATCTAAAGAAGGTATTGATTACGATTCTATGGATGGAAAATTAGCACACATATTC
>JAOAAJ010000037.1 GCA_026418935.1 Caloramator sp.
ATTTATATAGAGGTGATATTATGGATTATAAAGAGGCTTTAAAGTACATAGAGGGTGTTGGAAAGTTTGGAATGAATTTTGGTTTAAAAAGAATAGAGAGAATATGTGAACTTTTAGGGAATCCACAGGATAGATTAAAGGTAATACATGTTGGAGGTACTAACGGTAAAGGTTCAACAGTTACTTTTATATCAAATGTTTTAATTGAAGAGGGGTATAGAGTAGGTGTATATACATCTCCCCATTTAGAAAGATTTACAGAGAGAATTAAAATAAATAATGAGGAAATACCCGAAGAAGATGTAGCAAAGTTGATAGAAGAAATAAAGGAAGTTATTGCTATTGTTGTAGAGGAGGGATATGATCATCCTACGGAGTTTGAAATAGTAACTGCCTGTGCGTTAAAGTATTTTAAAGAAAAAGAAGTAGATTTTGTGGTTTTAGAGGTTGGGCTTGGTGGAAGGCTGGATGCTACAAATGTTGTGAACCCACTTTTATCGGTGATTACTTCTATTAGCTACGACCATATGAACATTTTAGGAAATACTATAGAACAGATTGCCTATGAAAAGGCAGGTATAATTAAAAGGAATAGACCTTTAGTTCTTTATCCTCAAGTGGAAGAAACACAAAGGGTTATTGCTAAAAGGGCAGAGGAAATGAATTCAAATATATATAATGTAAAAGATGTAGAGTATGAAATAAAGGAGGATACAATTGAGGGAATAGTGTTTGATGCAAAAATAAAAAATAGGGTATACAAGGAATTAAGGATAAAAATGATAAATAGATATCAGGTGTTAAATGCCATAACTGCTGTTACAGCAATTGAGGCTGTAAGGGATTTAGGATATAAGGTTTCAGATAGAGCCATATTTGAGGGGTTAGAAAAATCGATGTGGCCAGGTAGATTTGAGATATATAAAAAAGCCCCATATATAGTTCTTGATGGTGGACATAATATTCAAGGAATTATGGAACTTACAGCTGGCTTAAAAAAATATTTTGAGAATAAAAAAATAAAGATAGTCTTTGGGGTATTAAAGGATAAGGATTATGTAAAAATGGTTGATGAGCTCATTAAAGTCTGTAGTGATTTTATAACTGTAACTCCTGAAAGCTTTAGAGCACTAAAGGCAGAAGAGTTAAAGGATGTTATAGAAGAGAGAGGTAAGAGTGCAGTAGCTTTTACGGATATGAAAGAGGCTGTGGAATGTACTCTAAATAATGTTGATTATGATGTTTTAGTTTTTTGTGGTTCACTTTATATGATAGGTGATGTTAGAAAAATGTTAAATTCTATTTTTAAAAAATAAGGTAAATGAATATAATGTATTAGAGTATTGAGTTTTAGGAGGAAAAATTGTCTATTGATATTAAAGAAAGAGTTAAGCTGGCTTGTGAGATATATTATTTTGCAGTTAAAAATGAGGATAAAATACCCAAGGAACTTGTTAATGTAGCGAAGATTATATGTAATGATACGATTAAAGCTGCTAAAACGTTAAAGGTTGGATTAAATAAAGAAGAAATGGCAGATAGGATTTTAAAATAGTTTGGATAATTTGCATATTAAGCCCCATGAAGGATGTAGATTATTTAAATAGCCTAAAGAATCCTTCTATGGGGCTTTTACAAAATTAATTTCTATAAGTTTTTTAATATCTAATTGATAATTAATATTTTAGTGATTTTTATTTTTTATTTAGTGTATTTGTTAGATTATTGTATATCTCTTCTGCAGAGCTCTTCCAGTTAGTTCTTATTAATTCTATATCCTCCATAGTTTTTGCAGGAAGTTTTATTTCAATAAGATTTTTTGTTCCCTTTTTTAGAATTAAATTTACCTCAAATCCGTCTTTGGTTGGCATATATTCTACAGAAGGTTCTATCTTTTGTGTGCTTTCATTTTTATTTTCAAAATAATCATCTAATTGTTCAATTTTTGCATCAGGTATTCTATTTAAAAAGAAATTTAGTGTATCATGGCCTTTATTGCTGATTACTAAATATTGTTTTTTATTATCGGTTATTGTATTTATAAAACCAGTATTTATAAGTTCAGATATATATTGTTGTAGTGTGAAGTAGTTTATTAAATTGTTTTCTAATATGATTTGTGTTAATTGTGAATTAGTAGATGGTTTGTTTAGTTTGTTAAGTATGTATAGAATTATTAATTTATTTATTGCTAAATCTGTTACATCCATGAACCTTTGTCACCTCTTTATTTAATATCAAATTTATTATACCAACAAAGTTATCTATATTTCAACAAAATAGAATTAATTTCTTACAACATTATAAACATAAAAACAAGAAGGGTTAATCCCTTCCTGTTATAGTTTTTCTAATTGTTTTCCGCTCATAAGTTCCTTTTCAGCAAGTGCAATCATTCTTTTGACCATTGCTCCACCGACTCTTCCACAATCTTTAGATGATATATTTCCCCAATAGTCTTCTGATCCTTGATATACTGGAATTCCAAACTCTGATGCTATTTCATATTTTATGTTGTCTAATATTTGATGAGATTCTGGAACTAATTGAGTTCTTCCTGAATTATTCTGTCCTGCTGCCATTTTTATTCCTCCTTATGTACTTTGTTATTTGTTTAGTTATAATTTGTGTAGTTTAGTAAAAAATATGTTAGGAAGTTATAGGAAAAGGGTTGCAATTTGCAACCCTTTTAGGTCAATTTTTCTTTGATAGGGATTTTTCTGTCTTTTCTTGTACCATGTCGTTTAACACTTTCTAATTGAGCCTTTTGAGATTTTGCCTCTCTATGATAGTGTCTATCTTGACCTAACAGATTTTCAGAAGCAAATTCTTCTTGGTGCCCAAATAGGTTTGTAAAACGTGCCCTTCGCATGGTCATAAAAATCCCTCCTTTATTGACCTTATCTTTATTATTTGTTTATATTTAAAAATTTAATACAGTTGTTTTAAATTTAAATTTAATAAAATAAATATGTATAAATAGAATGTTTTGGAGGGGAACATTATTGAAGGTTTTAGTTTTAAGTAAAGAGAAAATAAAAAATGTAGTAGTAGTTCTTATAATTTTTTTTATTGTACTATTATTTAAATTATCCGGAGGATATAAATTGATTGATGTATTTTTAAATTCAAAATCAGACTTACCTATTTATTCTGTAGAAACAAAGGAAAAAAGGGTAGCATTAACCTTTGATATTGGATGGGGGGATGAGTATATACCTTCTATTTTAAAAATATTAGATGAAAACAATGTAAAGGCAACATTCTTTATAATAGGTACATGGGTGGATAAATATCCAAACAGAGTAAAGGAAATTGATATGAAGGGACATGAAATAGGAAACCATTCAAATAATCATGTCTATTTTACAAGGCTTACAAAATCAAAAATAAAGGAGGAAGTTTTTACAGCAAGTAGCAAAATAAAAAAAATAACAGGAAAGGAAACTAAATTGATGAGGGTACCATATGGTGATTATAATAGTGAAGTTATTAAAGCAATAGAAGAAACGGGTCATTTTTGTATACAATGGGATGTTGACCCAATAGATTGGAGAACTATATCCCACGAACAAATTGAAAAAACAGTAATATCAAAAACAAGAAATGGTTCAATAATTCTTTTACATAATAGTAGTATGGAAACAGTAAAAGCATTGGATACAATTATAAAGGAATTAAAAAATAGGGGATATGAATTTGTTAAGGTTTCGGATTTGATTTATAAGGATAACTACTATATAGACTACACAGGTAGGCAAAAATTGCTAAATGAATAATTTAAAATTTTTATGAACCTCCTCCTTTGAATAAATAACAAAAAAATGTACAAGATATTAGAATAAGAGAGGAGGTTTAATTATGATTATAATTGGCATATTTGGAAGTAGAGGAAAGTCCTTTGTTGGTGATTTTCTATTGGAGTTTTTTAAGAAACATAATAAAAATGCCTATGTAATAGGAACAAAGGACGACAGTGAGGAATCATTTTTTAATTTATTAAGAAATAATATAGATTATGTAATTATAGAGATATCAAGAGAAGATATACTAAATAATAAAATTAATAAAATAAAGTTTGATATATTAATACATACTGCTCTTGAATATGAAAAGGAAAGTCTTATTAAATCTTATCAAAACTTGATTTCAAATCTAAAAGAGAATGGTTATATTATTCTAAATGCAGATTCAATTCAAAAGATAGATTATATATGTGAAAAAGCTTACCCCATTACTTATGGTTTAAATGAGCGCACAACAGTATCAGCCTCAAGTATTGATGATATGAATGAATTATGTTTTAGCTTTTGTCTTCAAAGAAGTATAGTAACTATTAATGGCAAATTAATTCAGCCATTTGAAAAACCACTTAAATTTAAGGGTAAATATCAAGATGTTTATTACTATCTTGCGGCTTTAAGCACAGTTTTATGTTTGGATTATGATTTTTAAAAAAATAGGTATAAAAAAATAAAAATCATAATATTTATATTTTAGATAATAAAATCAAAAAGGTACAAAGGGGATGGGATTATGAACGATTATCAATTAACATCAAACAAAGTGTATATTGAAGGCAAGGTGGTTTCGGAACTATCCTATAGTCACGAAATGTTTGGAGAAGCTTTTTATAATTTTACTGTTGAGGTACCAAGGTTAAGTGAAGCTGTTGATAGGCTACCTATTACTGTTTCAGAAAGACTTCTACCAACTGTTGATGTAACTATTGGCAAGATAGTTTGTATTAAAGGACAGTTAAGGTCCTATAATAAAGTGGTAGATGGAACAAATAGATTGATATTAACAATTTTTGCAAGGGATATTGAAAATATTGATACTATTAGTACAAGCCCTAATGAAATATATTTAGATGGATATATTTGTAAGGCACCAGTTTACAGAACTACACCCTTTGGAAGGGAAATAACAGACATACTTATTGCAGTAAATAGACCATATAATAAATCTGATTACATACCAGCTATTGCTTGGGGAAGAAATGCAAGATTTTCAAGTACACTTGAGGTAGGAACTCATATAAAAGTTACTGGAAGAATTCAAAGTAGAGATTATGAAAAGAAGTTATCAGAAACTGAGACAGTAAAGAGAACTGCCTATGAAGTTTCAATTACAAAGATGGATAAGGTTGAAGAATAAAAATAAGTTAACAAAAGGTTTAATACCTTTTGTTAACTTATTTTCTTAGGTCCTCAAGTATTTGTGTTTTACTTTTTGTTTTTTCGTCAACCCTTTTTATTACTTTTGCTGGAGAGCCAGCAACGACTACATATGGTTCTACATCCTCTGTTACAACAGAGCCTGCAGCAACTACAGCTCCTTTACCAATTTTAACTCCCTCTAATATAACTGCATTTGCTCCGATTAGAACGTCATCTTCAATTATAACAGGGTCTTTACTTGGAGGTTCTAAAACTCCAGCAATAACAGCACCAGCTCCAACATGTACGTTTTTGCCTATTTTACCTCTTGCACCAACTACAGCATTCATATCTATCATAGCACCTTCCCCTATTTCAGCACCAATGTTGACTACAGCACCCATCATAATAACAGCATTTTTTCCAATTGAAACACCTTCTCTAATTACTGCACCAGGTTCAATTCTTGCTTCAATGTGTCTTATATCAAGCATAGGTATTGCAGAATTTCTTCTATCCCATTCGATTCTATAATTTTTAATCTTATCTTTATTTTCTTTTATAAAATCTTCAATTAAATCGTTTTCACCAAATAGTATAAAAAAATTTCCGTTCCCATAAATTTCTATATTTTCTTTTTCTATTCCTTGTAAATTACCATTTACATATGCTTTAACAGGTGTAGTTTTTTTTGCATCTTTGATGTATCGTGCTATTTCATAGGGGTTTGTTAAATCATATTCTGCCTTCATATCCATTATTTACCCTCCTTATAAATTATTATCAATAAATATACAATAGTATAAATAGTTTGTCAAATATGAATAAAAGTAGTATTCTATAATTAAGGATATTTTGGGGGTGATATTTTGTTACAAAAAGGATGTATTCAAGTTTATACAGGCAATGGAAAAGGTAAAACAACTGCTGCAGTAGGTCAAGGAGTAAGAGCAGTAGGAAGAGGACTTAAAGTTTATATGGTGCAGTTTTTAAAGGGAAATGATACAGGTGAATTACATAGCTTAAAAAAGTTAGAACCTGATTTTAAGGTATTTAGGTTTGAAAGACCAAGAGGTTTTTTTTGGACCTTAAGTGAAGAGGAGAAGGCTGAGCTTAAAAAGGATATTGATAAGGGTTTTGAATTCTGTAAGGAAGTATTAAAAAATAGAGAATGTGATGTACTAATAATTGATGAAATGATGGGTGTTTTATCCAACAAGCTTTTAGAAGTAGAAGAGGTAGTTGAGTTTTTAAAATCAAAGCCAGAAAATGTTGAGATAATTTTAACGGGAAGAAATGTTCCTAAAGAAATAGAGGATGTTGCAGATTTAATAACAGAGATGAAGGACATTAAGCATTATTTCAATAATGGAGTTCCTGCAAGAAAGGGTATAGAGTTTTAAAAAATCCCTCAACCATTTGGGTGAGGGATTTTTACTTTCATAAAGTATCTATGAACTTCTCAATTCTATCTAATGCTGTCTTTAGTTCCTCCATCGAGTATGCAAAGGAAATTCGTATATAGCCTTCTCCAAATTTTGAAAAAGCATCTCCAGGAACAATTGCAACCCTTTCCTTTTCTAATAGGTTTATTGCAAAGTCAAAGGAGTTTTGTGCATACTTTTTTATACTTGGAAACATATAAAAGGCTCCATTAGGTTTTACAACATCAAATCCCATTTTTATAAGCCTTTCATAAACATAGTCTCTTCTTTTTTTATATTCATTCTTCATATTTATTGAATCATCTATTCCATTTGTTAAAGCTTCAAGGGCTGCATATTGGCTTATGGATGTAGCACAAGTAGCTAAGTATTGATGTACTTTAATCATATGTTTTGTTATATAATATGGTGCCAATGTATATCCTATTCTAAATCCTGTCATTGAGTGAGATTTTGATAGACCATTTATAATTACTGTCTTATCTTTTAAATTATGTAGAGAGGCTATTGAATGATGTCTGTCGTTATAAACAAGCTCACTGTAGATTTCATCAGATAAAATAAATATATCTTTATCCCTTATGAAATCAGCAATTTCTTTTAATTCATAAATATTTAAGCATTGTCCTGTTGGGTTGCACGGATAAGGTATAATTATACATTTTGATGCATAACTAATATTTTCTTCAAGTAATTTTTTAGTTAGTTTAAAATTAGTATTTGAAGTATCTATGTATTTTACCTTTGCACCACATAATTTTACAACAGGTTCATAACCGGGGTAACAAGGTGCAGGTATAAGAACCTCATCACCTATATTCAATATAGTTTTAAGTGCAATAAATATGCCTTCGCTTGCACCACAGGTAACTATTATCTCATTTTCAGGGTTATAATATAAGTTATATTTATTTTGAACAAAATTAGATATAGCTCTTCTTAATTCAATAATTCCAGCATTATGTGTATATGTAGTTTTATTTTCTTCAACAGCTTTTATAGTAGATTCTTTTATATGGTTAGGCGTATTAAAATCAGGCTGGCCTATTGTAAGAGATATTACATTATCATATTTTAATACCATATTATAGAATTTTCTAATACCTGATATTTCAATGCCTCTTACATCTTTGTTTAATAAATTTTCCATAATAACCTCCAACTAAAGTAAAATATTAAATTTAAAATGAATATGGTAATAATAAAAAACAGTATGAAATTAAAGAAGTCTTACTTTTGTAAAACCCCATGAAAGGATTTTAAAATCCTTCATGGGGTTAATTAATGAATTATTCATTTATTACATCCTGCATTGTATAAAAACCATTTTCTTTTCCGAAAATATATTTTGCAGCTTTAATTGCACCATAGGCAAATACATCTCTTGAAAGAGCAGAGTGCTTTATTTCTATATTTTCAAAGGGACCTGCAAATAAAACTTCATGTTCACCAACTATACTTCCACCACGTACAGCATGAATTCCCAGTTCGTTCTTTTCACGTTTTTGAGTTTTTGAATGTCTTCCATAATTATAGTTAAGAACATTTTCTAAAGATTTATTTATTGCATCTGCAATCATTAAAGCCGTACCACTTGGTGAATCAAGCTTTTGATTATGGTGTTTTTCTATTATTTCAATATCGAAATTTTCATATAAAACCTTTGCTGCTTGTGAGACTAAAGATAGAAGTAAATTAACACCAAGGGACATATTTGCAGAATTTAGTATAGGTATAGATTTTGAAGCTTCATACATTTTATTTTTTTCTTCTTCAGAAAAGCCTGTTGTACAGATTACTAACGCAACTTTATTTTTTTTACCATATTCCAAAATAGAGTCTAAGCAGGTATGATTTGAAAAATCAATTAACACATCAACTTCTTCTTTAACTTCATCTAATTTTGGATATACAGGGTAGGAATTTGTATACCTTGTAGTTTCCTTATCAACTCCACATACAACTTCAATATCATTAAGTGTTGATATAATTTTTGTTAAGGTCTGTCCCATACGCCCATTACAACCATGTAATAATACTCTCATACATTCACCTCTATGCAAGCTTTATTCCGTAATTAATCATTTCTCTCTTTAAAATTTCGAGATTTTTAGGGGACATATCTACAAGAGGAAGCCTTAAGTGACCTACATTCATTCCCATTAGATTCATCGCAGTCTTTACTGGTATAGGGTTAGTTTCAATGAATAATGCTTTAATAAGTTGAATCATATTAAGCTGTATTCTTAATGCTTCTTTATAGTTGCCCTGTAGGTAAAGTTCACACATATCGTGGGTATCTTTTGGAAGAATATTTGCAACTACTGAAATTACTCCCTTTCCTCCAAGCGACATTATAGGTATTACTTGATCGTCATTTCCAGAATATATATCAAGTTTATCACCACAGAGCTGAGCAATTTCAGCAACTTGAGATATATTACCACTTGCTTCCTTAACAGCAACTATATTATCTATTTTAGATAGTTCAAATAGCGTTTCAGGTAGTATATTAAATCCAGTTCTTGAAGGAACGTTATAGATTATAATAGGTTTTGTAACTGCTGAAGCTATTGCTTTAAAGTGTTCGATTGCTCCTCTTTGAGTAGTTTTGTTATAGTAGGGTGTTATTACTAAAAGGCCATCCACACCAATTCCATCTGCCCATCTACTCATATCAACTGCTGCCTTAGTATTGTTACTTCCTGTTCCAGCAATTACAGGTATCCTTCCTTTTACAACATCAACAGTAAATTTAATGGTTTCTTTTCTTTCTTGTTCAGACATTGTTGAGGCTTCTCCTGTTGTTCCACATATAATTATTGCATCGGTCTTTTGTTCTATATGCCACTCTATAAGTTCTTCAAGCTTTTTAAAGTCAACACCGTCTTCGTTAAATGGTGTTACAATTGCAACACCGCTTCCAGTAAATAGGCTCATTTATAACCCATCCTTTCTAAAAAAATATCCTTAATATTATTATATAGCATTACTTAATTAAAAGTTCAGCAATTTGTACAGCATTTGTTGCAGCACCTTTTCTAATGTTATCTGCTACAACCCACATATTAATACCGATTTCAATGCTTTCATCACGTCTTATTCTTCCAACAAAAACCTCATCTTTTCCCTCACAGAGAATAGGCATAGGATAGATGTTATTTTTAACATCATCCATTAGTACTATTCCTTTGCTTTGTTTTAGTAGTTCCTTTAATTCTTCTATTTCAAAGTTCTTTTCAAATTCCACATTTATAGATTCACTATGTCCATAAAATACTGGTACTCTTACAGTTGTTGCTGTAATTTTTAAATCTGGTCTATGCATTATTTTTCTTGTTTCATTTATCATCTTCATTTCTTCCTTTGTATAACCATTATCCATAAATACATCAATATGGGGAATTAGGTTATATGCAATAGGATGAGGGAATTTTTTAGGCTGTTCTCCCTTTATTCCATTTACTAAGTCCTCATATCCTCCCATTCCAGCACCTGAAACTGCTTGATATGTTGAATATATTATTCTTTTTATTCTGTAGTTATCATCAAGAGGTTTTAGTGCAACTACAGCTTGAATTGTTGAACAGTTAGGATTTGCAATTATACCCTTATGCCATTTAACATCTTCAGGATTTACTTCAGGCACAACAAGAGGAACATTATCATCCATTCTCCAGGCACTGCTGTTATCAACAACAATACAACCTTTGCTTGCAGCAATTGGTGCGAACTTTAAACTTGTTGATGCACCAGCAGAGAATAAAGCTATGTCAATACCTCTATCAAAGGAGTCTTCTTTAAGTTCTTCAACAACATAATCTTTGTTGTTAAAATTTATTACCTTTCCAGCAGATTTTGAAGATGCAAAAAGAAAAAGTTCATCAATAGGAAAGTTCCTCTCTTTTAATACATCAAGAAATTTTCTGCCGACCATACCAGTTGCTCCAACTACAGCCAATTTAATACCCAT